>NZ_JBXXZH010000149.1:0-23660 GCF_059640475.1 Calothrix sp. CBUCES-K 9914 | reverse complement strand
AGGTTGCTGAGAAGTTGGTAGGGTTGCTTCTAAATTTGGTGTTGCTGGGTTAAATGTTTGGTTTGAAGCTTGTTGTAATGGTACAACTTCCGAAGTTTGAGGTGGTACAGGTTGCTGAGAAGTTGGTAGGGTTGCTTCTAAATTTGGTGTTGCTGGGTTAAATGTTTGGTTAGAAGCTTGTTGTAATGGTACTACTTCTGAACTTTGAGGTGTTGCTGGGTTAAATGTTTGATTTGAAACTTGTTGTAATGGTACTACTTCTGAACTTTGAGGTGATACAGGTTGCTCGGAAGCTAGTATATTTGTTTCTAAGTTTGGTGTTGTTAGGTTAAATGTTTGGTTTGAAGCTTGCTGTAATGGCGTGGACGAAGTTTTTAGTGACGCTGGATTGTTTTCTGGCGCCGTTGTTTCTATATTTGATGGTGTAGCATTACTGTTTGGGTTAGAAGCTTGTTGTAATGGAGTAGACGAAGTTTCTTGTGACGCTGTTTGGTTAACGGCACTTGGGACTGTTGTTTCTGAATTCTCATAGTACGTATTAGGCAATATTTGAGAAGTCTCATTTAATAATAAAGTTTCGTTGATGTCATTTGGTTCGGCAGTAACGTGTTTTTGCTTGTTTGCTTTGTTCGTTTTAGAGGGTTTTGTTGTTTTTTTGGTTTTTGGGTCACTTTTAGCTTGTAATGGTGATGTTGATTTCGTTTTGCTTTGAGATTTATGATTTTTACTTGCTTTTTTTCCTTGAGATGTATTATGTTTTTTTACTGTATTCTCTTCACCTAAGTTACTTTGGTTATAAATCGGCAGTGTACTTATAGTACTTGAGTCTTGATTTTGAGCATTTCTGCTCTCTTCTGAAAAGAACTCTGTGTTTACATCGCTATTATTCCAATCATCCCAGTTTGAAAAATTATTGTTGTTACGGCGGGGCAATATAAATTTAGAATCGGTAGCTAACGGTGTGTGATTAGCAATAGGATTATTGAAATTATTCAGGCTATGAATAAAGTTGGATTCTTGTCTCAAAATCAATCTATTAGGTTGAAATATTGACTCACCTAATTCAAGTCCATTTTCTTTGCTTCCTAACGGTTGAGCATTTTCCATATCTAACATGAATCCTATTTAATCATTTGTGTATAAACCAGGTTGTGTTGTATAGAAACCCGGTTTATACATTACTTGGAAGCGAAAAATCCTGACTTCGCTCTTGTTGACTTGTTGCCTCCGCCTTTTTCTTTCCCAAATTGTAAACCTTCATAGGCTAACGTTAATTCCTCTATTGCTGCGGTATTTCCATCTGCTTGCAATGCAGGCGCCTTCCAACCAACAGGAACAGCACCAATAAGTGTCCAACTCATCATTGTTTCACCAGCTTGGTTAAAAACTAAGATATTCACGTTGCGTCGAGATGTTGCGCTGTTTTCATTAAAAACTTCACTTATCCAGTTCCAAAAACCTGGATGGTCGGTAACACCACGTTTCAATGTCACATCACTAAATTCAACGTGCCCCAAATATACTCTCTGCTGGTCATTAACACCCCCTTCTGGAACAACCTTTTTTTGAATTTGGGCGCCTAGTCCTGAACATTCAGTAAAAGATGCCGCGATAGCACTTTCTATCTCGATATAAAATCGATTGGTTGTAACATAATTTAATTCATGAGTAACGTTGCTGTTATTACCTGCCATCATAACCACCTTTTTTGACCGTAGTTACTTACTCTCTCTCGTTGATTACGAATATCTTCCAGTAATAGTTCATACACTCTCTGAGTAAGTGTAGCTAACAAGAGTGAATCTTTAAGACATCGCTCTGCGTCTTGAGAAACTTTACTTGGATTAGATACTGCTGGAATGCCAACATATCCTGTGGTACCACCAACGTCCCCAAGAGGTGTGTAAAAGATTTCTCTTTTTTCTAAGTCCATAATTTAGATTTCATAATATAAGTCTAGGCTAAAGGCACATCTCCAGAATCAAAATTAGCCAAAGGTCGAACTTATAACGAATCAAAAATTTATTAAAGCAATGAGCATAAACACTTACGCACAGGCGAGGCGCCTCAATACACAGGCAGGATGCCTGTGCTACAAGGCTATATAGTGGTACAAAGCAACTTTATAATAATTGTGTAGACACTCTGCTTTTAAAGTGGGCTTTACTTAAGTTCTGGAAAATTTACAGATTCTTCACAATAACCTTATAAATAAAGCACGTCTCTAAAGATTTTAAATATAGATGTGACACTGCAATGCCTGTTAGTTTACATTGATATTGTGCTTAAGTAAAATTACATACTTTTGTACTAAAAAACACAAGAGTTAGATAAAAAATAAACAAAACTTACGAGATTGTAACAATCCCAAGTGGGTGCGTGACACTACTACGGTTAAATGTTGCTTACTTAACAATTGTTTATGTTGGGTTACGTTCCTCAACCCAACCTACGTGTAATAAATTACTAGTTTGTGGATTAACATGAAAAAGGTACTAATAGCGGCAGGATGTGTTGTTTTCTCCGTGATGTCATCATCGAAGACGATGGCTGCGGATTTGAAGTTTGATCAGCTTTTTAGTTTTGGTGATAGCCTCTCTGATACGGGTAACTTATTTGCTTCTAGTACTATTTTTCCGGGAGGACCATTTCCCGTAACTACTGTTGCTGGTTCAACGAAACCTGCTTATTCTCCTGGGCGTTTTTCTAATGGTGATATATGGGTTGATTATTTTAGTAAGGAAATTGGTCAGCCAACACCTACACCTTTTGCTTCTCTTAATCCTACTACTATTCCTGCTGGGGGTGTTAATTTTGCTTTTGGTGGCGCCCAAACAGGTGTAACAAATCCCCCTCCCAATTTTCCTGAAGAATTCAAGATACCAGGTGTATTAGGACAAGTTGGCTTATTTCAACAAAATTCTCCAAATCTTCCAGTTAGTTCAAATGCGCTCTATTCTATTTGGGGTGGTTCAAATGATTACTTTGCTGGCAAAACAGTAAATGAAGTAATTGGCAATCTAAAAACCTCAATTAGTTCACTTGCTCAAGGAGGCGCCAAAAATTTCTTAGTGTTTAACTTGGCAGATTTAGGTGAAACCCCTTTGGCGCAGCGCCAAGGTCTTACTCAAGCTCAAGGATTAAATTTTCTAACACAACAGCATAATGAGGTGCTAGCAACTACTTTGAATATCCTTCGCGCTGAGAACCCGCAGTTAAATATATATTCTGTTGATGTTAATACACTGTTTAGAACAGTACGCAATAATCCAAGTCAATTTAAGTTTGATAATGTTACAGGTACTTGTGTCACTGGTAATTTTGCAGGCGTCACAAGTATTTGCGATAACCCGAATAGTTATCTATTCTTTGATGATGTCCATCCTTCGTCACGCGCGCATGAATTAATTGCAAACGCAGCTTTAGCAGCTATCAACGCTGGAAATAAATCTATTCCTGAACCTTCAATGGGGTTAGGTGTGTTAACACTTGCTTCTTTAGGTGCCGCTGGAATTTTGAAGCGTAAAAGTAAAAAGCTAGTAGCGTCTAAAAATGTGAAATTTCCAAGTGTTATAAGTTTACGATAATACTTGGTCATTCTGAGCGTAATATGAGGCATTTCCTAAAGGGAAGAATTTGATTGTTTCATTTTTACCCGTGATAGGCTAGATGCTTCACTACGTTCAGCATGACAATTCTGGGTTACTGTTTTAAGTTAGTGTTTTAAGTTACTGTTATAGTAAAAGTTACTAAACCATCTTGACCAAGCTGTAAAGAGTCACCATTAAGCATACGGTAAGACACTCCACTGTTAAGAAGGTTGCCGTTTAAATAAACACCATTTGTACTTGTATCAACAATCATATAAGCATTTTGCGACCAATCCCAAAATATACGGGCATGGCGCCGGGAAACAACACCTTCTTGAGGAATGCCTGTTAGGTCTATCTCTGGTGGAGTTGGCATACTTTGACTGCGGCGCCCAATGGAACCTCCTTCACCTGCGAGATAAAATTCTCTACCAGTAGAATGAATAAGCTTTAAAACTGGCAGTCTTGAAGAAGGTACAGAGGGGACAGGTGGTGGTGCATATGCGCGCTGCTGGTATTGTGTTGAATAATTTGAATTTGAATAATTAGGGGGAGGAGAGGGAGGAGGTTGATAGCTGGGTTGTTCTTTTATTGGTTGAGGAGACTGCGAGTTAGTTGGATTACTGGGTGTAGGAGGGATTACATTACCCAAAGGAGTGGAACACCAAGGACATACCTTGGCATTATTTGGCAAGGCACGGTTAAAATACTCACAGCTAGGATTAGGGCACCGATTTGCAGGCATCGTTTTTTATATCATTAGGGACAGGTTGTAAAGGAACAAGACCTACCTTATATAGTAAACACTGACCTTGGCGGGTTTTCAGCATATTAGCGAAAATAACACCTCCTGTCTGACGAGTGTCTTCTTTAGGATACACTACATAAAGAGGATAGCTCAAAGGATATTTTTCTGTTCCACCCTCCTGAAAGTTTTTAACGTCAAAATAAAGATTTCCTTTCTCTTCGCACAAGTTATCCGAAGGTTGAATAGGACGTTGTTGAATTATAAGGGATAAGGCTTGAATTTCTTGATTGTTACTATCGACTATTGCCAGAGGATAGCCTGCACATTGATCCCAAGTTTTACTGAGAATACCAAAGCTAATAATACCAGTGGCTTCTCCTTTACGATTTGCTTCACTCATCTGCAGCTGCGTAGCACCTGTTTTCTGAGTTGATAACTTAACAATTTTTTCTTCAAATGTAGCTACATCTTGTTGATCATTGTTAAGAACTAGCTTTTTGAATTGCTGTATCGCTTCTGGTTCGGTTGGAACTAGAGGTTGAATTGCTAGGTCAGGATAATTTTTGTCGAGTTGGTTCCATTTTGTAAATTTGCCTACGTATATGTCACGCAGTTGTTTGATAGAAATTTTACCTTGTAGTCCTGTGTGGAGACTTAGGTTACTTCCTTGATGAAACGCGACAAATACTAATAAACCATCATAGGCAACTGGCTTTTTATCCATGATGTCGAGTTTGATGTTCTCGGATAAAGAGGTAATTGCAAAGTTTTTTTGCGCGTCTTGTCGCAGCAATATTTGTACCGGTTCACTACCTGCTTTAATATCCTTAGATACAATCCCTTGGTAATTAAATGTTGTTGTTTGCTTTGGTTCGGTTAGTTCATTATTCAATGTTATGTTAGTATTTTCGGGATTCCGACCCAAAACATAAGTCCAAGTCCCATCGCTCTCTCCTACGTAATTAAATTTACCCGAACCGACGTTATTTACCGCCGAAAAATTGCGTGTAAGGTCTCGCCATGCTGAATATTGAGCTTCTCCTTGTTTGTTGCGTAGCCACAAATAATACCATAAGGCGCCTGCCAATAGTAATAAAAGCAATAGTCCTAATCCCAACAAATATTTCTTAGGAAAACGTTTCTGTTCTTCTTCGTCAGAGGAGGGTTTTGTATTGCTTTCATCAGGTTGAGGAAGTTTCAACAGTTCAGTACGCGCGATTTCTGCACTTCCATAATTTGTATCAAGAGAAAGCAAACGATAAAGGTAACGTTTTAAATGAATATCGTTATCAGGCCACACTTTATCATCTTTGGGGTCAATAGACTGTGATTTGCCGACCCATAACTGCAATGCGACTAACGCTAAAGCTTCTAAATCTTGTACTGTTGTCGTAGCTGTGGGTTGAGGAATGCTAGGAGGAACAAACAGGTTTTCCCAGATGGCTACATCACAAAGGTACGCTACAAACCTCTGTTTATTTTCTACTTTAATTAATACGCTATCTAAATTAATGTTTCCATGCTGCAAACCTCGCTGGACTTGATTCGAGGGAAAACGTAGTTTTTGTGAGTGCATAAATACTAGAGTTTGCAGCACTTCATCTAAAAACTCGCGGACTTGTTCGGGGGACATTCGACCATATTGTTTCAAGTACTGACGTAAGGTTTGCGATGGTTGTGTATCTTTTGTAATTAAATAGCAGCGTTCTCCCTGTTCGGGTGCAATAGCTTCCCAAGTTTGAATCAAGCGAAAATTTTGAACTCGACCATCTGCTAATTCCACTCCCCCTATGCGTCTAAAAGATTCTTTGCGTTTGAAAGTTTCGTCTTGATTGAAACTACGAGTTGGTAGTAAGTATTCTTTAATAAGTACTGGCTGTCCGTCTTTTATCTGTGTACCTGAATATAAACGTCCAAACCCCCGAATACCCAAGAACTTCGTGACTCGATAACTGCCTCTGTATCCTTTAATCTCAGCTTCTTCTGGTAAACAAGCTGGAAAACCGCACTCAAAACAGAATTTAGCTCCCTGGACTTCCTGAACAGTTTCCAATGGTTTATCGCAATTCAAAGGGGAATTGTGAGAACAGGGATACTCTTTGTAAAATGATTCTATAGAAAGCATATACAAGTGAAAAATAAGTCAAATGAAGTTAAATTAGTGAAAAGTAGAACTACTAAGTTTCAACTAATCCTAATTTGATTGCCGTGACTATTGCCTGAGTTCTGCTACTAACTTTCAACTTTTCAAAAATACTGGTTAAATGGGCTTTGACTGTTGCTACAGTTACATAGAGGTTTTTAGCAATTTCGTCATTTGAGGCGCCTTGAGTTAATAATTGTAGGACTTCTTGTTCGCGTTCAGTCAGATGCAACTGTTCAGAAGCTTTGGAGATAGAACTAGCGCTTTGTTGAAAATAGCGGAAAAACGCGCTTGCTGCTTCTGGTGGCAAATAAATTTCTGACTTTAGTACTGTGTTAATTGCATCACATAGCTGATTTGCTACACGGTTTTTAAAAACATACCCAGCGGCGCCTTTTTGCATAGCTTGGAAAATCCAATTATCTTCTTGGTGAGCAGATAATACTAAAATCCTACCAGCATAAGAAATGTCTTTTAAACGTTCGATTGCGGTAATTCCATCACTATTGATCAATTCCAAGTCGAGCAAAATTACATCTGGGTTTTTCTGAATGGCTAACTTCACTACTTGCTCAACACAGTTAGCTTCACCAATAATATTTACAGGTAGTGAAGCACTCGTACTATAAAAATTTAGAAGAGTTCGTAACCCTTGACGAAAGCGTTCTTCATCATCTACGAGTAAAATCGATATTTGTTTATTCATTATTTTCTCCATAAGTTTTCTCCATAATAATTTCTTACTTTTTCCCTTTGGTAGGTAAAATTAAAGAAAACTGTGTACCACCTCCATGAAGACTATGCGCCCATATATTTCCACAATGGTCTAGTACTATTTTCTTGGCTATAGTTAAACCCAACCCTGTGCCACCTGGGCGCCGCGAGTAAAAAGGGGTGAATATTTTTTGCATATCCTCTTGTGAGATTCCTGATCCTTGGTCTGAAATCTTGATCAATATTTCTTCATGAAAAACTTGCCAGCTAAGAGTAATGGCACCGTTTTTAGGGCTAAAGTGAATTGCATTGCTGAGTAAATTATCAAACACTTGCTTCATCTGTAACCTATCTAAAGGTAATGTAGCAGATGTTTCGGGGATATTGACTTTTAATTTTTTGTCATTAATTAATGGTTGAAAATATTTTATACTTTCGTCTACTAAACTTTTCAAGTCATGAGGAGCTATTCTTAATATAGTTGCCTTACCGCAGGAGATTATATCCGTTAAGTTAACGTCTAAATCTTCTACGCTCTCGCAAATTACTTTTGCTTGGTCTTGCAAAGAGCTATCTTGCAACCCCAAAAGTAAATTATGTGCATAAAGTTTTATCAATGCTATGTAGTTTCGCAATTGATGACCAACTTTATGAACAACATGCTCTAGTAACTGAATTTGATACTTTTGCTGTAACTTTTCTAAGTAGATATCTATATATTTACCGAGAAGAATTGCAGCATTTTTGATATATTTTTGACACCTTACAGATAAGGGTTTATGAGTGATGATTTGAATGTATTCCGGTTTTTGATTTTTATAGCCGATAGGGCAAACGTAAGAAAAATACTCAGTAGGATAAGCGATTTGAAATTCTGAAACATCCCACACATGAGGAAAATCTGTTAACCAAGTTTCTGACCTTAAGTACGCTATATCTTTTTGAGAAAAACGAGGTTGATTATCTGCGTAGCAACTTACCTCTTGATGTGATTTTGATACTGGCTCATAATAGACAATGCGTACATAGCAAATCGTTAGCTCGGAAACTAGTTGCTCTGCTTGCAGTTCTACGAAGCTTTTTAGACTTTCTGCACCCCCTACACTTTCTGTTAAAGGCGCCTGTGTAAGATGAAAGTCGTTTTTCGGTGTCTCGAGAGAGAAGCTGATAGTCATAGCTTTACTCACCTTTACAACTAAATTGTCACTTTACTTTCATTTGGTAGATGTCCACATGTGCTTATGCAAAATATGCCCGTTTTCTTAACCCTTCTTAATATATCTTTATATTGTGTATCGTAGGATAGGTGTCCCGCCTGTCCGTCAAATATTGTAGGACAGGCGAGACGCCTATCCTACGGGGCTTTCATAAAATATCGACAAAAGTCTAATTACCACAAGGGTTTGCTTCTTATAACCTAGGTATATACAAAGAAAGGAACGTAACGCATATAGAAGCCATGCGAACACATGCTTATTTTTATTCTTCAAACCCTAGCATCCATTCTTGCTGGAGGTACATCACTTAGTAATACGGAGCAAATTGAGTTTAGTCATCCAAGTAATCGTAAAGAAGAAGGTGGAGGCGCCATTCTTAATTTGTATGTATATGATATTCGTGAGAGTAAGCAAATCCAACATTCGGGAAGGCAAGTTGAGCGTAGGCTGACACAAGCTTTGCAACCTGCTTCTGTGAACTGGTCGCCGACTTGGTTTGATGTGTCGATGGTACTGACGGCTTGGGATAGAACGGCTTTGGGTGAACACTACCTGCTTTCACAAGCTTTGACATTACTACTGCGTCACCGCGCGCTGAAGGAAGAGTTTTTGGTTCCAGAATTGCGTGGTTATGGAAATTTGAATATGACGGTTGCTGTAGAACCCCAAATTGAAGCTGGGTCTTTGTGGAGTGCGTTAACTATACCTTTACGTCCAGCTTTGTATCTGATGGTGACAGTTCCTGTAGAGCCGCAAATATCCCCAGTATCTTTAGTTTGGGAACGAACTTTTCGATACAGTAATAATTTTGATAATCAAGGTGAAAATGGAAATAGAAATGGAAGCATTGAAACTATCACTAAGCGGGTAGTAGTCGCAGGAATTATCACAAGTACTGTTACCAATCTGCCAATGAAGGATATAGAAGTTAAGGTGATAGGAATGAAAAAGTCGGCTACTACCAATAAAGAGGGGTTGTTCTACTTTGAAGAACTTCGTAATGGTAATTATGTTTTAGAAATTACCAGTCCTGGGTATTTACCCCTTCAAGTAAATGCGTTGGTGGATGGTTTAACTTGTTCTTTCAAAGAAATCTCGTTAAATCCTTTGTAGTGCTGAGTGCTGAGTGCTGAGTGTTGAGTGCTGAGTGCTGAGTGCTGAGTGTTGAGTGCTGAGTGTTGAGTGCTGAGTGCTGAGTGCTGAGTGGTTGATTTTATACATTGATTTAGATTGATTGTATTGGAGAGATTTTCATGCCAAGACTTGATTATTTTGCTCCTGGTGTCTATATCGAAGAGATAGACCGAGGTAGTCGTCCGATAGAGGGTGTTAGTACAGCAATTGCTGGATTTGTTGGCTTTACTGAAGATGTGCGTGGTGGGGCTGAGTTATTCAAGCCGATGCTTGTTACTAACTGGACGCAGTATTTAAACTACTTTGCTCGTCCTAATTCTGACGGTTTTACAGATTTTAATGCCTACTTGCCTTTTTCAGTCTACGGCTACTTTATGAATGGTGGTGGTCGCTGCTGGATTACTAGTATTGGTACTTCGTTACCTGGTGCTCCCAAACCACCAGACCCACAACCAGCTTCTCTTCGGATTACTGGTCGAGGTAATCGTCCGGCGCTACGTTTTAGTATGCGTCCTGAACAAGTTGCAGCAGGTGCAATTCTAATCTTGATTAGCGATAGTGGACCGCGCGCTTTGCCAGAAGGAACAGAAGGGTCGGTGCCACCGAATACAGGTGAGTACTTCAAAGTGCAAATTCGTCGAGGAGATGAAACTCTTGAAGAGTTCGACAACTTGACGATGAACCGCGAACCAAATGGTCAATTTGCAACTTATGCAATTGCGGCATTGAGAAATTCGATGTTTATAACCATTGAAGATATTTCTCAAACTGGACAACCTTTAGCACGCCGTCCAGGTAATGGGCAGTACGAACTTGCAGCACCAATAGTTCCCACGGCACCCGATAGATTTTCGAGTGATATCGAGGGTGTGCGCGACGACCGTACAGGGGTACGCGGTTTATTTGAAATCGATGAAATTACAATGGTTGCTTGTCCTGACTTGATGCGTGTGTATCAAACAGGATTGATGAACTTAGACCAAGTTCACGGCATCATGGAATTGATGTTGAGCATGTGCGAAGGTGCCAACAATGGGGACATTCCTAACCCACCCAACCGCATGGTAGTTCTTGATTCTCCTCCCGACTGTCCCAAACCGCAGCAGGTTGTAGAATGGTTGAATCGATTTAATCGCCGTTCGATGTTCGGTGCCCTTTATTATCCTTGGATTAAAGTAGCGAACCCACGCGACCGTGGCAACCCTATCAGTGTTCCTCCTTGCGGTCATGTTATGGGTGTTTGGGGTCGTACTGATGAAACGCGCGGAGTTTACAAGGCGCCTGCGAACGAAGTTCCTAGAGGTGTAATTGGTTTAGACTATGACACCAATTTTCGTGAGCAAGAACTTTTAAACCCACTTGGTATAAATTGTATTCGTAGATTTCCAAATCGAGGTATTCGGATTTGGGGCGCACGTACACTAGTTGAACCAGATAAAACCGAATGGCGTTATATCAGTGTTCGTAGATTGATTAGCTACATTGAGAAATCTTTAGAACTAGGTACTCAATGGGTAGTGTTCGAGCCGAACGACGAAGACCTGTGGGCGCGCGTTAGAAGAACAGTCAGTAATTTCTTGGAAAGAATCTGGCGTGAAGGAGCATTATTTGGCGCCTCACCCGAACAGGCTTTTTATGTCAAATGCGACGAAGAAATAAACCCACCAGATACTAGAATTTTAGGTCGTTTATACATCGAAGTCGGTGTATGTCCCGTTAGACCAGCAGAATTCGTCATCCTCCGTATTAGTCAATGGAACGGTATTGAAGACGACGAACAACAGTAGAGACCGTATTAATTCGGTCTCTACCAAAATTGCGTCTCTGACAATGATTCATTTGAACAAATAACTAATTACATAGGAGTTAAAACAATATGCCAGGAGAAATGCTTACTGCTTGTAAATTTTACTTTGAAGCAGACGGAATAACAGATAAATTTATCAAAGAAATAAGCGGCTTAGGTATAGAAAACACCCCCGCTCAAGAAGTTCATGGCTCATCAAGACAAGGAAAGATTTTCCGGCAAGCAACACCTACTGTCGTAAAATTTACTAATGTAACAGTAAAAGTTATAGCTACTGATGATAAAGACCTTTATCAATGGTATCAAAAGTGTAACGAAGATATGGGAGACCCTAGGCAGTGGCAGCAAAATCGCAAGGGTGCCTCAGTAGTTGCTTACGATCAACAAGGTACTGAAAAAGCGCGCTGGGTCATAAAAAATTGTTATCCCTGTAAATACACAGGACCAACTCTAACCGCATCTGGTGGGGATATGGCAAATGAAACAGTTGAACTAGTTCACGAAGGTATTAAACGTGAAATGTAAAAAAGAAGGGGTAAAGGGGGAAGAGTAAATAGTGGTACAAGCAGGTGGGACAAATCCTGAGATTCTTACGGCACATCGTTTCTATTTAGGATTAGAACTAGATGGGCAACAAGGGTCTAATGCTTTCTTCTTGGAATGTCAAGGTTTTACAAGAACACAGGATGTAATCGAAATTTGCGAGGTTACTTCCCAAAGTTCGGGTTCCGGACAATCTAAAGGTTTACCTGTTAGAACCAAGATTCCAGGCAATGTTAAGAGTGGTAATATTACTCTACGTCGGGGTATGACGAACTCGGTAGATTTTTGGAACTGGTTTGACAAAGTGCAAACGGGCCAATGGGCAAAGCAACGAAAACTGGTTGCTTTATCGATTTACGATCAAGCAAGTGTTGAAGTTGCCAGGTTTGAATTAGCAGGTGCTTGGCCGACTCGTTACAAACTTGCTGATGTTAACGCGCGCAGTACCGAAATTGAGATCGAGGAAGTTGAAGTTGCTTTTGAGGAATTTAAACGGGTGAAGTAATGGAGGTTGGATAACTGACTATGTTCGAGACAGAGTTTGAGTTTACATTGCCGAAGGGATATATAGACACTGACGGCAACCTCCATCGATTTGGTGTAATGAGGTTATCAACTGCGATAGACGAAATTTCACCTTTGCGTGACCCGCGCGTTAAAGCTAATCCTGCTTATGCCACGATTATTATTTTGGCGCGCGTGATTACTCGTTTAGGCGCCTTATCTGAAATAACACCCGCGATAGTCGAGAACTTTTTTAGTCAGGATTTAAATTTCCTCCAAGATTTTTACCGTCAAATCAATGGATTGGAACCTGCTTCAAATTCAGCTTCCTCAGATTCCCGACTTCAGACAGAAGTTGGGAATCTAGAAACTTCACAAAATTAAGATTTATGCGTCGTAAGGAAACACTTTGTACTGAATTTAATTTTACCCTTCCCAGAGGATTAGTTGATTCTCAAGAACGGGTGCATCGTCATGGTGTAATGCGTTTAGCTACAGCCAAGGATGAAATTTTGGTGCAGCAAGAACGTATAGTTCAGGATAATCCTGCTTACGGCGCCTTAGTTATGCTTTCGCGGGTGATTTCAAGGTTAGGCAGTCTTAACTCTGTAACTCCCGAACAGTTAGAAGGATTGGTACTGCGTGATATTTCATACCTGAGAGAATTCTATAATCGAATCAATCAGCAAGGAAATACGCATATTCCAACGCATTGCCCACATTGTGATACGCAGTTTAATGTGAGGCTAGAATTCGCGGGGGAGTAATGAGCTACCCCTCAGATACTTTATATGAGGAGGTAGCTTTTATTGCTTATCATTTTCATTGGTCGCAAGAGGATATTTTAAATTTAGAACATATGCACCGTCAGCGATGGGTAGCGGAAATTAATAAAATTAACCAGAAAATAATCTAGTGTATTAACGAGAAACCAATATGAAAGTCAAAATTTCCACATCTTCAATACAAACTCAATTAGAGGAAGTAGACCTTAGTCTTACAACCAGAAGAGGAAGTGAATGTTTAATTGGCCGTTCCCCTGATTCTGATTTAGTTCTCGATAGCGATGATGTTAGTCGATTGCACGGTAAGTTCTTTTCTCAAGGAGGAAATTATTATTTCTGTGATGTTGGCAGTAGAAATGGTTCAATAGTCAACGGTAAATTGGCTGAAAAAAATCATTCATATGTACTAAAAAATGGCGATATTATCCGTATTGGTGATTTTACACTGATGTTGGAAGAAGAAATAGAATCCCAACAAGCGGAAACAGTTGTCAGAATTATTAATCCTTCGGTATTTTCTAACTGGCGCCCTCAAAATGAAAGTGCTGCACCACAACAGGAATTACAACCTGCGATTGATCGATCAAGCAATGAATTAGTTAGTTCGCAAATCGATGCTGGCAATTTAGAAGAAACTGAAAAACAAGAAATTGTCAATACTTCAAAAGAGGTAGAAGCAAAACAACAGACACAAAAAGTTGAACAATCTGAACCAACTTTTATTCAGCCTGAAGATGTTATTACACCTGATATTGCCGTCGAGTCGCCGCACGAAAGCAACGAAGCATCAGAATATACTCACGAAACTACTATAGTTCAACTTAGTAATGTCAACCAAGAAAATGTTGTTGTTGGCATTGAACATGACACTGAACATGATGTGGAGGTGCCTCAATTAGAACACGAACATACTATTGTTCAAACACATGATGTTGTTAGTACAGAAAATGATACTGAACATGTTGTTGACACAGAACATGATACTGAACATGATGTGGAGGCGCCTCAATTAGAACACGAACATACTATTGTTCAAACACATGATGTTGTTAGTACAGAAAATGATACTGAACATGTTGTTGACACAGAACATGATACTGAACATGATGTGGAGGCGCCTCAATTAGAACACGAACATACTATTGTTCAAACACATGATGTTGTTAGTACAGAAAATGATACTGAACATGTTGTTGACACAGAACATGATACTGAACATGATGTGGAGGCGCCTCAATTAGATCACGAACATGCAACTGTTCAAGCACATGATGTTGTTGCTACTCAAGATGTTGCCGAAAATATTGCTAGCACGGAGGACAAGGAAGAAATTTCTGCACATAACGATGTAACACAAGAAGTTGATCAGGATGAAGAAGCAAGCTCACCTGTCAAAGCAATAAGTAATGACAGTGAAAATATAGAAGTAGATACACCATCTCAACAAGTAGAGGAAGAATTAGTGTCTGCCAGTACTGAGGTAGAAGCACCTGAGCTTCAAAGCGAAGATATAGCTACGAGTCAGGACGAAGAATTACCGGAAACTGAAGAACTAGAAGAATCATTTGTACCGATTGCTAAAATTCTTGAAGAAAAGCAAATTGTGCTTGTAGGTCACGATAGCAAAAAGGCTGAACTTACTGAGCTTGTTGCAGAACACGAGGAATTTTTATCGTACTGTTTAACAAGAACATGGCAAACTTTCAGCGATGATTTATATAAGCAAACTGGTTTAAGCGTTACTCAAGAAATTCCTCCTGCTAGTTCGGGAGGATATCAAGCTATTAACTCTTTGGTTAACTCTGGAGAAATTTTAGCTGTTATTTTCCTTCGAGATTTGATGGTGCCCCAACCGGGTCAAGCAAGTGAAGAGGCACTGTTGAGGATATGCAATATTAACAATGTTTTACTTGCGACTAATTTACCAACCGCGCAAGCTGTCTTGCATTATCTCAAAAACTTAAAAGATTAAGAGTTTGTAGTAAGGACGGAGAGTGATTGTATTTTCAAGCACTCTTCGTGTTTTTTAGCAAAAGTACTAGTAAGAACTTATGTTCTAGCAAATTTAGAAAGTATTGAGAGTTATTATGTCTCAATTATATTCATAAATTTTGAATTTATAATATGGAAAATAATAATGTAATAGGCGCCAGTCTATCAATATATAGTTTAAAGTATCGACCAAATCAAGGCGAGGTTTCATTTGAGGTTACGGTTAATAATGATAGTGACCGCTTCGCTAATTTTCAATTAGAGCTTATTGCTGCTGGAGAAATTCGTAAATCTGATTATCGTTGGTATCGACTCGAACCAGAAGTTGCAGCTGCAAAACCTCCAGGTAGTACTACTAAGTTCCAAGTATTTATTTTTAATACACCTATTCCTAGTTTTGTGGGCACAGTTAATCTGACTGTGAAAATATTTTCTCCTCAGTTAGGACGAGAGCGTAGACTTCCTCTACGATTGGAAATTGAGCGAGATGATAAACCTATTTTTCTTAGTGTTGAGTTACCAATACGTACTTTTCAAGTATATCCAGGTAACTCCGTAAATATACCTGTGCGTGTTAGAAATCAGGGACAAGTAGCTAGTAATGTACTACTGCGTTTTACTGGTGTTGATTCATCTTGGGTAACTAACAGCGCCGAACGTCGGTTTACAATCGATGCAGGTAGTCAAACCGAAGTCAGCTTTCAATGTCAACCACCATCGGTAGTTCAAGCTCCCAGTCAAAATTATGTTTTTACTGTTGAAGCTACTAGCAATAATAGTTACCCAGCAGATGCAAAGGGCTATTTAGAAGTACTGCCTGTGGGCTTTATTAACTTTAGTGTACCACAACCTAGACAAAGAATTCCACAGCGGCGCCCGTGGTTGCCAGATTGGAAGTCAAAAACAGCTTCATACGAATTGCTGTTTAAAAATTCCAGCAATCTTCGCCAAGAAATTGAAGTGCAGTTACAGGGTAGAGACTGGCGAAAATGTACATTTAAGAAGTTTCCTGAAGTGGCGAATCTAAATTTAGCAGAAACAGCAAAAGTTGTTTTGGAAGCTACAACCAAACGTTTTTGGATGGGCTTTCGGAAAACTTTATTTCTTGAAGCAAGAGCAGAACTATCTGACCAAAGACTAGGTAGTACAGACCCTGCAACTCATAGTTTAGAGTTAGAGGTTCTACCAATTATACCTTTATGGCTTCAGTCCTTGATTATTGCCTTAATTGTTTTGCTAATAGTTTTCATATTTAGAGAAAGAGCTATTTCACACACCGCATCTGTTAATTCAGTTGATATTAATGGTACTGTCTCATCTGTTGTCAGCGCATCTGATGATTGTACATTGAGATTTTGGAGACTCGACAAGAACTCAATACAACCAGATGAAACAAAAACATCACAAAATACTGTAGCTTGTAATAATGTATCTCATAGACCTAAAGGATTATTCGGAATTGCCGATAGCGCTATTCAAGTTGCACGGTTTGAGCCAGTTCAAAATCAAAGTGTTGCAATTGGTTTACAAAATGGAGTTATTGAAATAAGAGAAGTTGCTACAGGTAATACAATTTCTGAACTTGTAGACAATACAAGTCCAAAAAATACTGGCGACAGAGTTTCAGATTTAGTATTTACTAGTAACTCGCTATCGCTATTTAGTGGTTCGGGTAAAGGTAAGGTAAGGAGATGGAGCAGAGCAACAATAAATGAGAAATTTCCCTCTAAACCTGACGAAGTTATTGAGCTAGAAAAACAACAAAAGCTAGAAAGGTTTCCAATTAGTGCGGTAGCTTTGAGTCCCGATGATAAACTTCTTGTTGTTTCCGGTAACTTTAACCGTTTTTTAATATTACCTCAAGATAAAAATAGCCAATTTAAACCTTTGTCATTACAAAATATATATGGACGAGGGGGAGTAGATGACTCTATTCTTGCTTTAGCCTTTATTCCTAAGCCACTTAACTCACAACAAAAAATTCTAGCAACCTCTGATACTGCTGGTTTTATTAAAATTTGGGATTTAAACCCAAGCAAATGTAAATCGGATAGCTCTGCAAATAATTCTTCACCAATTAATATATTAAACTGCAAACCTTTAGATTCCTGGCAAGACGAGTCATCAAAAGCAGGCATAAGTAGTATTGCATTTAGTCCAGATGGTAGTTCGTTAGTTAGTGGTGGAAGAGAAGGACGAGTAATTTTATGGCATTTGAATAGTGACCATACACTGGATAGAAAAAACTCACCTACTATCAATAGTAAAACTATTTACGAAAGTCCAACAAGAAACGGAATTAACAGTATTACTTTTAAACAAAATCAAAATCAAAATGTTATTGTTATTGGTACTAAAGATTCTCAAGTCATAAGACTTAACCCAAATTAATAAGGAAAAATAATATGCAAGATATTAGTCCATTATCAGTTATTATCAACCCACCTGGAATTCAATACGGAATGCCTGGAGATATAGTTTCACTTTATGCTGTTGTAATTAATGAGGGAGACCAAAGTGCTGTTATTGATTTATTTTTTAGTTTTGATGAGACGTTTCAAAAAGTCAGTGGCTGGTCTGCTTCTCCAAGGGCTAGTTTAGCAGTTGCACCCAAAGAAAGTAGTGATGAAGTAACGTTTGATTTTGAAATTCCGGCTGATGCTCTTGCGGGAACATATGACTATACTTTTGTCGTAGATTCTCCTGAACATTATCCACAAGATACCCCAATAAACTTTCCAGGGCAACTCAAAGTTCTGCTCAAAGAACAAACTGTTATCCGCGCGTCTGACCCAACTTTTTCGATTATTCCTGCGACAAACCCAAATAAACCTTTAAATTACAGACCAGGTGAACCTTTAAAAGTAGTAGTAAAAGTTGAAAATAGATCAAATCGTGTTGACCGCTTCCGTTTGACATGTCCAGATTTGGACGATAAATGGTTTAAAATATCTTATCCTGGTAGCGGAGTGGAAAGTGTCGGGTTATTTGATATTAGTGCGCTCGAACTTAACCCCAATACTGAAGGTGAAATTAATTTAGAATTCCGTCCTCCTGTCGATACACTTGCTGGTAGTTATTCTCCGACTATCCGGTTAATCTCAGAAAACAATCCAGATTTAATATTGTTGGATTTAATATACATCAACATACCAAACGATTATCAAATTGGGGTGGAACTTAATACTATTTTAGGAAGAGTCAGTCGTAAACCTGGTAAGTATGAGTTAGTACTAAATAATCGGGGTAATTTGATACGAGAATTATTGTTTAATGCGAAAAGTAGAGACGAAGAAGAACTTTGTGATTACAAATTTGAGCCGAGAGAAATAAAATTATTACCTGATAAAACTCAAGAAGCTATCCTTACAGTTAAACCCAGACATTGGTGGCGCCGACCTTTGTTTGGTCAACCGTTACAGATAAACTTTCAAGTTAATGTTACAGACCAACAAAGCTATCCTTTAGCGGGAGCATCGCCTCAAGCAAGTTTATTATGGCAAGCGCGTCCTTGGTGGCAATTATTACTGTTGATTTTGCTTGGAGTTGGCTTATTTGCAGGCGCCGCATATGTTATTTGGAGAATTTTACACCCCGACCCATTAACAATTGAATATTTAACTGCTAATGATTCAACACTACTTGAAGGTGATGAAATTAAATTAAACTGGCGAATAAATAACTTTCAAAGACTCGAAACTCTGCAAGTAACAACTACACAACCAAACCAGAAAGTTTTACGTGATTTGAACAAAAAAAGTATTTATGAGGAGCTAATTAAAACTCAGAATCCACCCTGTAACCTTATACAAGAAGATTTAGTATGTAAAGAAGTGCCTACTGGAATCAAAACAGCAGGTAAGTATGCATTTGAAATTAAAGCTTCTTATATACAAAATTCATCATTTTTTAATAGAAAAGTTGTATTTTCTCCTTCACAGAAGACTCCAAACGTCATTGAAATTGCACAAAAACCAATAGCAACAGTAGTAGAATTTAAAACAAATAAACAACAATATCAAAAAGGCGAAAAAATCAATTTAACATGGAAAATGACGCAACCAGAATCAGTATCGAAAGCTACAATATATCTAAAAAATACTGACACTTTAGATGTGATGAAGCCCATAAATATAAAATTCAGAGATGAAAATGGTAAGGAAATTACTGAACAGGAAACTAAAAAAATTTGTAAACCAACTCAAGCAGATGTAAAATATAACTGTAGCACTGATATTATATTTAACAAAATTGGAATTTTTATTCCTAAAATAAAGGTTGAAACTCTCGGTATATCTGACAGAAATAGCCAAGCTAATACGAAAATTGAAATATTACCAAAACCCTCGGAAATTGTGTTTTTTAAAATTAATAACCGTGACCAACCATTAAATGTACAATTAAACGAAGGAGAAACAGTTACACTCAGTTGGAAAGTAGAGGGAGAAAATATTCAAGTTAAATTAGAACCTTATGGTGACGTGAAACAAAGTGATACAAAACAACTTCCTGTTTTTCTTAACTTCCCATCACAAGTTACACTTAAAGTCATTGATAAATCAGGTAAGCAGCAACAACCTCCAGAAAAAACATTTGTTATCACTGTTAAACCTAAACCCACTCCGGCGCCGTCTCCTGTTAACCCTAACCTAGCTATTCCATCTCCAACAACAAACCCTTTTATAAGAAGACCTTAATGAATACTTGGCAACGGATGTAACGGATGTAACGGATGTAACGGATAAAAAAATCTTGTAGGTTAGGCGTCCCGCCTGACATCTTGCACAGACCGAAGGCACCTGACATCTTGCTCTAGATACGCCGGAGTTACACTAACACAACAAAATTTGTGTAGTTTTATTTCTTTGTCGGTTCATCGCTTGCAGATTTTAAATAGAAGAGTTTGATATTCCCGGTTTTTTAAATGAACCGGGATTTTATTTATTTTTGTAAAGGGACGGAAGATGAATCCCACCCAATATTAATAGTCCAGTATCTCCAACGCGCGTAAAAACGTGGTTGGAAGTTAGGGACGTGTTTCTACGCACGTTTTGCATATTTATGTGTTTTGAAGTAAGCTATATGTAATTGTTGGTATATATCTACTAGCACTAATAATTAATGTTGGTGTAAGGTTGATAACTTTAGTTTTAATGTATTTTAGTTTATTTTAATCTTTCTATAATTTATTTAAGATTTATGAAGATTTATCAACGTCACGAGTGGTCACTGTCAACGGAAGAAGCAATAGCTATTCAGGAACAGTTGAGTAGTGAGGTTATAACCGAAGATAAACTTAAGCAAAATATCGAGTACGTTGCAGGGGTCGATATGGGGTTTGAGGAAAATGGTACTGTTAGTCGGGCAGCTGTGGCAGTGTTGAGTTACCCTGACTTGCAGATAGTTGAAACAACTATAGCTTACCGTCCAACAGCGTTTCCTTATATTCCAGGTTTTCTTTCGTTTCGCGAAGTACCTGCTGTGCTTGATGCTTTGTCCAAGTTAACTATTACACCTGATATTATTCTTTGTGATGGTCAAGGTATTGCCCATCCTCGCAAATTCGGTATAGCTTGCCATTTAGGAGTCATAGTTGACATACCGACAATTGGTGTAGCTAAATCTTTGTTGGTTGGCAAACATGAACCTTTACCCGACACAAAAGGTAGTTGGCAACCTTTGATATATAAAGGTGAAACGGTTGGAGCAGTTGTACGCACACGTACAGGAGTCAAACCAGTTTATGTTTCTCCAGGTCATCGGATTAGTTTGCCAACAGCTATTGATTATGCGTTGTGCTGCACTACGAAATATCGTCTTCCAGAAACAACACGAGTCGCAGATCGATTAGCTTCGGCAAGAGGGTAGGGTGCGTGACACTATTACAATTTAACAACGGAGCCACTAATCTAATGGTGTCACGCACCTTACAAAGAGCGGAGTTGGGAGGTGCCATCTTCCCTTTCCGCTTTACCCTTCCCTAATGGAATGTGACAATTTATATTTGAAGTAACTATTTAGAGGAGTCTCCAGGCAATTAAAGATGAGCGCACTAACTTTACAGTGGTACGACGCAGGTAAAGAAAAAACTCAGACGATTTATGAGCAGCAGCAAAATACGAAAAATGCTGGTACTGTTCGGATTGGTCGCGACCCACTCCGGTGCGATATTGTTCTTTCTGACCCTACGGTATCTGGTTTACACGTTGAAATATTTTTTAATTTACAGCAATTTTTAATTCGTAATTTGCGCTCCTCCAATCCTCCAAATGTAGATGGCAAACAACTTAGTCAGGGAGAACAACCTTTAAAACAGGGTAGTGTAATTTTTCTTGGACAAACTCAAATTAAGGTTTTAGCTGTGTTTGTCTCTGAAGCTAGCAGTGTTCCTCCAACTGTATTGTCGGGTCCTCCAGTCAATATACCAAGGGCACCGCTAAAACCTACAGGTAATCACCAACAAGCAAAACACGAACATCAACATCATCAACACCAACATCAAGCAACTTATGGTTTGCAGTGTCCTAGGTGCTATCGAGTTTCTTCGCTAGAACATTTGAATACTGGCTGTATGTGGTGTGGAACTTCGCTTGCTGCTGCTGCTAGTGTTTTGGTGGCGCCAGATAATCAATAAATATCCTATTAACTCTTAATTATTAACTCATAACTTAAAATTCATAACTAAAAACTCATGACCAATAGCCAACCAATACAATTAAGTTGGGATGACCCGGCAACCGGAGAACGACGCGAACCACGTTTGAGTGCCCCAATTGCTTTTGGTCGAGAATTCGCGCGGATGCCTGCCGAACATAATGGTCAGCGTGTGACGCGAATGATACTTGATAGTAACGAGATTTCACGGTTCCATGTGATATTGGAATGGCAGCATGATGAGCTTGTTGCGACTGACCAAGTTAGTGTTAATGGTATATTTGTTAACGGTCAACGCCAAACACGAAGCGTGATTAGAAGTGGTGATACGTTGCAAATAGGACCCTATATTATTACTGTTACATTTGGAGTTAGCGCACCTCCACGACCGCAACCAGCAGCGAGTCACTCCGCGATTCAATTTAACCCTAATACTAACCTGCCCGACCCGAACTGGCGCACACCTCCACAAGCAACACCACTCGGCAGCAGTTTTCCTCCTCCTTTATTTAATCAGCAGCAAAAAATACCTGTACAAGCACTCCATGCAACTGGTTTACCTGTAGAAGAATGTGATTTTCTTACAGTTGGCGCCGGTTTAGGTAGTTTTATTTGGGCTGACTTACTGCGACTCTCTGGTGTTAAAACAGAAAAAATAGTTGCTCTCGGTTTAGAAAAAGAACCTTACGCGCGTTACAAACGTCTTTGCCTGAATTCGCAAATTCCTTTACACGAACGTTTGCGTTCTAATTCTGACTCATGCCCTGATAATATTTGGGGATATCCTAGTTATGCATTGCGCGAAGCTTGGCATGATGTTACTAAAGGTAAATTCAACCAAGCTATTGTGCATTTATGGCAAGTATTTTCCGAACCTACTTTTGCTGAAACTTATACACCCCGTGCCGGAAATGTTTTTGACTCGATAGACCGCGAAGCAAAGCGTATTGCTTGGGATAAAATATATCGCTACGGCAGAGTTAGAGGTATCCGTAAAACCGATGATGGCAGATATTGTGTCGCTTATTCAAAGGCGCCTGGAAGTCATGCGTTTATGGTAACGCGATATCTGCACTTAGCAACTGGGTATCCAGCTATTCAGTTTTTACCTGACCTCCAAGCATATCGAGAAAAATATAAAGATTTTAAATCAGTTGTTAATGCCTACGAAGACCACAACCACGTTTATGAACAACTCGAACGTTTAGGTGGCAAAGTCTTAATTCGCGGACGTGGTATTGTTGCTTCGCGCGTTGTACAGCGACTTTACGAAGCACGGAATAAAAACAAAAATATAACAGTATTACATTTAATGCGTTCTCCTAAACCGCAAGGCAACACATTCCAAAAAGCCCAGCGTTTAGTTAAAAATCACTACGAGTTTCAACCTTTCAACTGGCCTAAAGCTTGCTGGGGTGGAGAACTTCGCGTCATGCTCGAAAAAGCGAGTCCCGACGAACGTAAAACTCTACTTACCGACTGGGGTGGTACGACAACAGCCGACCGTTCGGACTGGCAACGTATTACAGAAACAGGGTTACGCGAAGGTTGGTATAATATCCAGTTTGGCAAAGTTAAAAAAGTAGAGCAGGATGCCAAAGGAAGGACAATTACATATATAGAAGAACAAGGTTTTGGGCAGATGACGCTTGATGCCGACTTTATTGTTGATGCGACTGGACTTGATGCAAAAGTTGAGGCTAGTCCTTTACTCGAAGATTTAGTTAAGCACTATAACTTACCATTAAACCATTTGGGTAGGTTAGTAGTAGCAAATAACTTTGAGATAACAGACATGCGGAACGATAAAGGTCAAATGTATGCTGCTG
>NZ_JBXXZH010000148.1:0-23691 GCF_059640475.1 Calothrix sp. CBUCES-K 9914 | reverse complement strand
AAATTTCGCAGGGTTGTTCGGGTGTTTCGATGACTAATTGTAAATTGCTGTCGAATTACACGCTGTACAAATTTGATTATAACGAGTGTGTAGCAGCTTAGTAGAGACGCGATTAATCGCGTCTGTACACAGAGAAATTAGCTTAATACTCGTATTATTTGAGGCAGTGTTTGTTTATTCGGGAATTGCCACTAATATTCTAAATAATACTCAGTAATTCTCAGGCGCACGTATTAATAGCGTCTTTTTTTGTCTTTTTTTATATATCGGGCAACCTTTTTACAATAACTTCGTCAAACGAGGGGTGTGACCCCTTTAGGCTAAGTTGAGTAAAATGAAACTGAAAAAAGCATACGTATTTCTTACAGTAGCAGTGATGTTACTGAGTTTTTGTTTTAGCTACCAGAGCGTGAAAGCAACTGGAACGATTAATTCGGTAGCGACAATTATTAGTGATATGCAACCACCACAGGATGCGGCGCCGCATGGAGTTCCAAAGTATTACAGTTGGGCAAATGGGCCGGAAATTGGTATGGGTAATGACCCAAAAAACTTTAAAGCGATGATGACGTGGGGACAGTTATATGAAGCAGAACAAGGAAATCCTGCAACCAACACGCGCGTTCAATTAAAGAACATCAAAGCTTATGTTCTGAGTAAAATAGATTCAAAGTGGCGCCTAGTACAGAGTTCTCTGGGAGTGGAAGGCGCCGCATATCGTGAAGATTTTGCTTTTGATGCAAATAAACAGGCAGATGTTCGTCCAGAATCTGATGGTAGTATTTCAGCAAAAGCTGGAGGAGGATATAACTATCATTTCTGGGCTACTGGTGGCAGAAGTACAATTGACCCGACTGATGTCGGGGGCATTTTCACCACTGTACAAGCCAGACTAATTGTTGATGACGCCAAGTTACCTGATGACCGCGCGCAAGCTCGTTATTTATTGAATGCGGGTGGTGATTATTGGCTCGACTTGACGACAGGTTGGGATAACTTCAAAACTAACGGTGGTATTGGAACGGGTAGATTTAAGTACGTCACTACGGAATGGCAGTCTTTCAACATGACTACTTTGTCACCAGAGCAAATTCAGCAAAATTCCCCACCACTTGAGTAATTTTCATTAAAATAGATAGCACAAAGAAACCTGGTTTCAATGATGCGTATCAAGCCTATTTATTTGTTTCTAGTGCTAGTTGCTATCGTGTTTAGTTGTAACCTATCAGGAGGCGCCTCCATCAGCGCGCAACAAACAAGAATTAATTCGGTAGCAACAATTATCAGGGATATGAAACCTCCGCATGACGCGGCACCGCATGGAGTTCCGAAAAATTACAGTTGGGCAAAAGGTCCAGAAATTGGAATGGGTAACAATCCAAAAAACTTCAAAGCTATGATTGCATGGGGGCAATTATATGAAGCCGAACTAAGGAACCCTGCTACAAACACGCGAGTTCAGATACGAAACATCAAGTCTTATATTCTCAGCAAAAGAACTAGAAGATGGCGTTTGTTGAAAAGTTCTGTAGGAGTTGATGGGGGTGCATATCGTGAGGACTTTGGAGGTAACGCTAACAAGCCACCCGATATTCGTAAAGAATCTGATGGCAGCATTTCAACCAAAGCAGGAGGTGGATATAACTACCACTTCTGGTCAAGAAACGGCAGAAGTACAATCGATCCAAATGATATCGGTGGAGTTTTCACTACTTGTCAAGCTAGACTTATAGTAGATAACCAAAACAAACCAGACGATAGAAGCAAAGCCAAGTATGTCCTTAATATGGGTGGAGACTACTGGTTGGACTTGGCGGCGCCGTGGGATAATTTTAAAAGCAGTGGTGGTATTGGGATGGGCAGATTCAAATACGTTACAACCAGGTGGCAAGCATTTAATATGACAACAGTTCCAGAAGCCGAACTTCGTCGTAACCCCCCACCCCTCGAATAATACAAGTTGTAACACCTAATTCTCTAATTCCCTAAGATTCCCGACTTCTTGAAGAAGTCGGGAATTTTATGTTGCAAATTTGATTTCATATCTTTGCATAACTTGCGAAGCATGAGAAGTATATATCTTTGAAATGTGCAATTTGAAATGTGCAACCCAATACACACCATTAATGATTTATCATGTTTCATCAATCACAGCTATCCCCTACTCAAGAAAAATTAAACGCCAGCTTAAGCGCTGCTATGGCGCCTTCTTCAACAGATTTAGATATAAGAGTACTTAGTAATGATTTGCAAAGTCGTGCTAGCTCAAATCAGAACTTGACCTCAAATACACAAGCAAAAGCTAGTGGTAGCACAGCAGATAATAACAATACTATGTCTACTGCTACTGCTTGGGCGCCGTTAAATGGCTACTTTGCATATGGCGAAAGTATTGGAGGTTCCGATACAAACGATTATTTTCGCTTTAGCTTAAATAGCACTAGTAGCTTAAGCATGGTCATGTCAGGATTGTCTGCTAATGTTGATATCCGTCTACTTGATGCAAATGGAAGTCAAATTTTGGTTTCTAACAATAGCGGAACTCATAGCACAGGTGGTAATGCTTATAAAGTCAGTACATCTGAAGCTTTTGACGTTACGCTTAATACTGGTACTTATTACTTTCAAGTTAGTTCTTATGATGGTGGTATAACTGATTACAAGATGGATTTTTTAGCTAAACCAGTTACATACACCTCAGACTGGTATAGTCAAAACCTTAAAGACAGCGGTATTACAAACTGGGCGCGTCAATTTGTCACCGATGGTAAGTTAGAACGCAATCAAATGATGTTAATAATGCGGAGTGCATTAGACGGAGGTACTGTTGACTCTAACGAATTGAGCGACCTGCGAAAAATCGTTGGCAGCTTTAAAATGGATGATTATGTGAAAAATTTATCTTCTAAAGTTCTTTTTGGTAGTAGCGCTAACGCCTATTATCAAGGACAAAGTTTGGGTAATTTAGTAACTGGCAGTTCTGCAACCAATCTTGATAAACTGATAAGCAAATGGTTTTTAGGTAATGATTTACCTTCTACTGATACATCAGCTGGAACAATTAGCTACCAGTCAGTATACACAGATGGACTATCTGGTCGTAATCAAATCTTATTTGGTAAAGATAGTACTACTAGCAAAATTAATATCAGTACAACAGATATTAAACAAGGTAATTTAGGTGATTGTTATTTTTTGGCTTCGCTTGGCGCCCTTGCTGGTAACAGTCAACATGGCGTAGCTTCAATAGATAAAATGTTTATCGATAATGGTGATGGTACATTTACAGTTCGCTTCTATGGTCAAAACGATGGAAAAGTAACTACAGGCGCCGAATATGTAACTGTTAATAAATATTTACCAACAGGTATGGCAGATTATGATACTCAAAATAAAGGTTTGTGGGTAGCCTTAGCAGAAAAAGCTTATGCTCAATTTTCAGAATTAGGTATTTCTCAACGCGATACTACAGCCAATAATTACAGCAGTATTGAAGGGGGTTGGGGTTTCCGAGTCATGAATGCTATTACTGGTGTAAGCCAAGGTGGTGTATACAGTAACGATTCTAAAGTTGTTTCGGTAACACCATTAGGAGCTTTCTTAAGTTTATCAGATATTGCGAGTCGTTTAAATCAGGGATGGGCGATGACGGCAGACACTGTTCAAAAACCAGTATTGGGAATTATTGAATCCCATGAGTATATAATTGTTAGTGCGAATACTTCCAACGGAACACTTACACTTTATAACCCTTGGGGTGTATCTGCCAAAGACCGAGGTGAAACGAATGGTTTTAAAACTATTTCCTACAATGATTTTAAAAATAGCTTCTACTCTATTAATCTTGGTTAAGGGTCGTGTAGGCGGATTCCCGACTTCTTCAAGAAGTCGAGAATCTTAAACAGTGCTTTATAATAAATTAAAAAAATGAACGTGCAACAGCAACAAAAGCAAAACTTACGAGACTTTTCATGGTCTTTTTGGTTCACCTTACCTATTTATCCATTTGACAGGCGCCAAACAATCCGTAGAGAAGTTCTAAAGGATACAATTTGGACGTTCGACCAACTTCAAGGCATTTTCTATGTGGTTGTGCCTGTGAGAATGACCGTTGTTAAGATGAAAGAAGGCGGTTTGCTTGTTTATGCGCCTGTTGCACCAACACCTGAATGTATCCGTTTAATTACTGACTTAGTGGAAAAGTATGGTGATATTAAATATATTATATTACCTACAATATCTGGTTTAGAACACAAAGTATTTGTCGGGCCATTTGCGAGACGTTTTCCGACAGCACAAGTATTTATCGCTCCTGGTCAGTGGAGTTTCCCAATAAATTTACCGTTAAGTTGGTTAGGTTTACCAGCGAAGCGTACTCAAGTTTTACCACAAGATAGTAATACGGCGCCGTTTTCCTCAGAATTTGATTATGCTGTCCTTGGACCGATAGAACTTGGACCGGGTCGATTTGCAGAAGTAGCATTTTTCCACAAACTATCGAATACACTTTTAATAACCGATTCTATTGTTTCGATTCCATCTGAACCACCTGCAATAGTACAAATAGATCCATACCCTTTATTGTTTCACGCTAGAGACAAAGCGTTTGATATTGTTTCCGATACACCAGAAAACCGTCGTAAAGGGTGGCAACGCATTGCTTTATTTGCTTTTTATTTCCGTCCTAGTGTTTTGGAAGTGCCATCTTGGAATAATGTATTCAGCGATGCATTCAAAGTAACAAACCGTTCCAAAAAAGCTTACTTTGGTTTATATCCATTTCAATGGAAATTTGACTGGAAACGTTGTTTTGACACTTTAAGCGCAAACGGTCGTATCTTTGTAGCTCCTATTTTACAGGCTCTTATTTTAAATCGGGCGCCTTCTGAAACAGTACAATGGGCAGATAAAGTAGCTCAATGGAACTTCCAACGTATTATACCCTGTCACTTAGAGGCGCCGATAACAGCAACACCAAATGAATTTAGACAAGCGTTTGCATTTTTGGAAAAGCAACCAACAGTAGACACAGCTATTTTACCCGAAGTTGATTTTAAAATACTGCGTGAAATAGATAACGGCTTAAAAAAAGTAGGTATAATCCCACCTGCGAAAGAAAAAGTCTGATAAATTTTAGGGTGCGTGACGCTACGAAAAAACCTCAACATAGTCATAGAACTTGTTGCGTCACGCACCAAAGCATCAATAATTAATAGGATAAATTAATAGGATACATAACTGCAACATGGCGTCACGCAGCAAAACATGAATATTTGACATAATTAAATTTATCGTCATCTATCCAAAGATATATATAACCACTGTTAAATTCGATGATTGACTAAACTTAAACCAATTATAAATATATTGTGCTTCAAAGATAAATATGATATTAAACATAATTATCACAATTTATCGTATGCAAAAGCTTGACGAATAATGAAAAAGATCCAATAATAATTTCAATTGATACAAATAAAAACAAAGCATAATAAATCTAGAATTGAGAAAACAATATGAATATTAACGCATCCATTGCTCTAGTAACAGGTGCAAATCGTGGGATTGGAAAAGCGATTGTTGAAGCTTTATGTGAAAAAGGAGTGAAGCGTATTTACGCGACAGCACGTGATGTAAATTCACTCAAAAGCTTAGTTTTGATTGAACCACGAAAAATTATACCAATCGAATTAGACGTTACGAATTTAAACCAAGTTTTATCTGTTGCCGAACTTGCAAATAATGTAAATTTACTAGTAAATAACGCAGGTGTACTTGCAAGAGATAGATTTTTCTCTTCTACAAGCATAGATAGTTTACGATGGGAAATGCAGACCAACTTCTATGGAGTACTCTATATGATTCGCGCATTTGCACCGATATTGAAAAACAATGGAGGTGGTGCAATAATTAATTTACTATCAGTCGTATCACACGTTAACGTGCCCATGTTTGGTACATATAGTGCATCAAAAGCAGCAGTTTTGTCATTAACTCAAGCTGCCAGAGCAGAACTTGCGACACAAAAAACAAAAGTGATAGGAGTCTTTCCTGGGCCAGTTGACACAGGAATGATAGAAGGTCTTAAATTAGAAAAAGTTTCTTCAAAACAAATAGCCGAAGCCACATTACACGCATTAGAAAAAGGTATAGAAGACGTATATCCAGACAAAATGTCTACTGACGTGCTGACCCCTCTTCACAATAGTTTCAAAACACTCGAAAAACAATTTGCTGGTATGCTTGACCTACCAACCGATATGGACGCTGCAGCATAAATTTGACTCGTGGCGCCATGCATAAACCATAAAGGACGTGCGAACAAACATATAATTATATCAGCTTTGTTTCACTTTGAATACGTTAATGGTCACTGTACTTATTTCCGTGCGAACAAATATATAGTTATATCAGCTTTGTTTCATTCGTAGGGTGCGTGACGCATTCTACAAACCTCAACTAATAGAATAACCTAGTAGCGTCACGTACCATCTTTTCTACGTTCTGTATTTGTATAAAACAACGTTGGCACCGATGTTGTACTTTCCGTTAACGTAGAGTCCTGGGATTACAATTTCAAATAATCCCTTTCAGGAATTGAAACAATTTTTGTAATCAAAGAAATACAAATATATAAGCGAGTCGGTGCGTGACACTACCAGTCTTATAATGTTAGTTGAAGTTTTTTCGTAGCGTCACACACCCTACGTTTTGATGTTGGGAGTGAGGTTTCTATCTTTAGTTAAAAAGCATTAATTCGGTTACAAGCTGGGGTGTTGAAATGCTTGGTTTACTCGTACAATTATTTGCTGTAAGTCCTATGGATGATAATAGTATCTCTACTTGTTGATGCGTTTGCTTTTCATCAGTTGAGGTTTTAGTTAAAATTTGACAGGTTTGCTTTAATGTTTTTATGCTACCAGTAATCGTTTTGTGTTGTGACATCCTAATATTACGCTCTATCTCAACAAATCCTGATAATGATTCTACTTTTTTCTCTAGTTTTGATAATCTATCTTTTCTAGATGTGGATAATATCTTTATTTCGTCTTGATATTTTTTGAGCAGTTTCTTCACGCACGCGTTATCTGTTGATTCTACGATATCATCACTGTCTTTTGTTACTGAGCTAGATACTAGTTGCTTTATCTGCTCGGTAGTAAGGGTTGATTCAATTCTATCGAGTTCTATCTCTTCTAGCTCACTAATCCTATTTTGTAAATTCTGTAACTCACCTCTAACTGGAGATGACTTTTCAACAATTTCTTTCACTTTTTCAATATCATTCTTTAATACCGCGCGTTCCTGGGTGCTGGTAACTTCTAATTTATTGAGTTTTGTATCTAAGTTTTGTAAACATTTGGTAAATGTCTCTATCTGATTTGATAAATTAGTATCTACGTCATGATTAGCTGTGTTTTGAGGTGCTATTTTAGCCTGCAAACCTTTTCCTAACTGTGTTAATGTAACTTGATTCTTTACAGCAGCCATGACTAGCTTACTTTCTCGAATTACTTCTGGTGAGTCTTGAACCTTAAATTTATCTGGAATTAAATATTCTGGTGGAACATCTTGACAACATGAAGATGCTAACCACTCCCGCGCGTATTGACAAACTACTTTCGCTTCTTCACCAATCTCTACATTCTGTTTTTGTAACCTTAATAGTATAGATTGCATGTGACGAACTAGGGCGCCTTCTTCTTTTAACTTTGATTCTGATATAGTAGAACAATTCCTCACCGACATCATTGTTAACAAATAGGATGAATTTTGCCACTCATGAAGCATTGCCAGTTCACAGTCTGCTATCAAAGCTGCTTCTTTTTGACCTGTTCTTTCCAAAATCTTTACTTGTGCTGCTAATAACAATGTTCTTTCCGTACACTCAGCAAGACTAGTTGGATAATCAAATGATATTAAGCGCTCACAAACTCTAAATGTCGGCATACTGTAAATTCATCCCCCTTGATAGCAACTCGCTTTATTCTAAATGAAACAATTATATTTATTTTTAGTCAAACAAATAAAATGAATATTTATGAATATTTATATTTATTTTCCTAATCAGGCAAGGTTTATAGATGAGGGGTTAGACCCAACATTATGTTTGTAGAGACGTTACATGTAACGTTTCTACGAAATTTATTTGTAACAAATGTTACGCACAATCAGGTGATACATAAAAATAGGCGCCTATGCAAGATAACAAAGAGGCAAGTTATATTTGGGCAATAAACATCAGTAGTCAAGTTAAGCGAAAAGATATCTTATGAAAGGTTTATGGCAAAGTTTACTTGCAGGTGTGCTAGTGCTACTATTGTTAATCTACCCGCATCCAGGTCTAACTCAAGAAAATCAATCAAAAAAAACGTTACAAGTAGCAACAAAGCTTGTCCCCCCCTTTGTGTTTCAAGACAAAAATGAGCTTTTAGGATTTAGCATTGACTTATGGCGAAGTATTGCTAATGAAATCGGCGCCAAGTCTAAATTTAATATATATCCAACAGTACGGGATATACTTAATCAGGTAGAACAAAAGAAAGCAGATTTAGGCATCGCTGCTATCTCAATTACTGCGGAAAGGCAAAATAAATTTGATTTCTCTCTTCCAATATTCTCTGGAGGATTACAAATAATGGTGAGGAGTTCTAAAGGACAGAAGAATATCTTTCCCACTATTTTACAAACGTTTTTCTCTCCTACTTTTTTACAGTTAGTTGGTATCACATTAGCTTTAATTTTAGTCGCTGCCCATATTATTTGGCTATTGGAACGCCATCATGCTGAAGGAATTATCTCTAAATCTTATTTCCCTGGCATTTTCAAAGCTTGTTGGTGGGCAGCTGCAACATTAGCAACACAAGCTGATGAAATGCCCAAAGGCCCTCTCAGTCGGATGATAGCAATTATTTGGATGTTCATCGGTGTTATTTTTGTCGCTTATTTTACAGCTACCGTTACTACCGCGATGACGGTGCAACAGCTTCAAGGTGATATCCGTGGCATTGATGATTTACCTGGTCGGGTTGTAATAACTACTACTGGTAGTACTGCAACTGAATTTTTACGTCAGCAAAGAATAAAAACTGTTGAAGTAACCGATATTTCCAAAGCTTACGAAGCATTACTAAAAAACCAAGCTGATGCTGTGGTTTTTGACGCACCAGTACTTCTCTATTACGCAGCTAATCAAGGTAAAGATAAAGTTGAGATTATTGGCTCGATATTTCAAGAAGAAAACTACGGTATTGTTCTACCAAACAACAGTCCTTACCGTAGACAAATTAATACTGCGCTGTTGACTCTTAAAGAAAACGGAATCTACAAGGCATTATACGAAAAATGGTTCGATGTTAAAAAATCTTCATAGAAACTACCATACTTGTATATTCATTAATAACTTTCCGCGCGTGCCCAAAATCATACAACCATTCAATCCGGTAGAAACGTGATTAATCACGTCTCTACACCCTGTTTTCAAGAAAATATGTATCATTTATCTAATCAATATCAAAATTTACGTGTTTATATTGAGCAAAATTCGATATTATATTATTTTAGTTTGTATTGAATTATGCAGTCCATGATACGCGCGCAATCGCATGAAAAATCTAAGATTAATGTGGTATCTTACTATAATTGAATGTTAGCAGCACTTAAACCTTCAACACACAAGAAGTTCAGCTAAATAAATTTAACTGTGTTCCCTCTGCCTAAGTTATTCAATTAAATTACTTGTACAATAATTGTAAAAACCGTAAGTGCATCACTGGTATTGTATATCACCAGTAGCATTAACAATTACGACATCAATTAAATCGTAATTGTCAGATAACTGCTGTTAATAAGGACAAAGTATATGCAGATAACTCTATTGTTACCAACGAATAACTCCATGTTCAAAAATAGTAATAAAGTTATATAATGCTTAAAATTGAAAGAATCGGTGGTATTACAATACTGCTAAAGATAGAAATTGATCCCCCCAACCCGCCTGATGAGGGAGCTTAAAACTGCTCTTATTACCCCGAATTCGCGGAGGGATAGTATTCTAGGAAAATGTCTTAATCCAGTAGTATTGGGTGGTATTATTGTCTTGATGTTAGGGTGAAACTTATGAAGTCAAGAAAATTGAATATCTGTTTAGCAGTAAGATAAACCTAGTTTTAATTATTATGTTATTTATTTCTTTATGAACACAGACAATATTTTAGAGGCTGTAGAACAATTGCTGCTACTTAGACAACTTAGTCCTATTGAGCAGCTCATACTACGTCATTCGTGGATGGGAAAAAGTTATGAAGAAATGTCACAGGGGACTAATTACTCTAGTAACTACTTAAAAGTAATTGGTTTTGACTTATGGAATGATATTTCTAGCGTACTCAAGCGCAAAGTTACGAAAAAAAATATACATCTACTTCTGCCTCAATATATACAAACCAATTTACAGCAAGTCCCTGAAACTAAAACCGAAACTACTTGTTTTACAACAATACCCAGATATAATCTAGTTGTAGATAACCACGTAGAATTTCCTAATAGTTCTCTGCTAGCCAGTTCTTTTTTTTACATCAGCCGCCCTCCTGTCGAAGAATTAGCTTGTACGGAAATCACAAAACCAGGTTGTGTAATCAGAATTAAAGCTCCACAAAAAATGGGGAAAAATTCGCTGATTAATCAAATAGTTCAAACGGCAAATGCGAATAAGTATGAAACTGCTTATTTAGATTTTCAAGAACCAGACAAAGCTATATTTACTAATCTTGATAAGTTTTTACGCTGGTTTTGTAGTCATATCAGCAGACAATTAAGTCTTAACCCCAAATTGGATGATTATTGGGACGAAGATATTGGCAGCAAAGTTAGTTGTAAAGTTTATTTTCAAGATTACTTGCTCAATCATATCAAAACTCCGTTAGTCTTAATCTTAAATGAGGTCAACTGCGTTTTTGAGCATCCTAATATTGCATCGGAATTTTTACCCATGCTGCGATATTGGCATGAAATCGCGCGTTCACAAGAAATTTGGCAAAAATTACGGCTAGTAATCGCTCACTCAACGGAAATCTATGTACCATTAAAATTGCATCAATCTCCTTTCAACGTTGGACTAGCGCTGAAGTTACCAAATTTTAACATTCAACAGGTGAAGTTATTAGCTAGTCGCTATCGACTTGAGCTAGTTGACTCGGAACTTGAACAGTTAATATCAATGGTTGGGGGACATCCTTATCTCATTAACCTTGCTTTTTATCATTTACATAAAGGACAAACGAACTTTCCAGAGTTGCTACAAAATGCTCCAACCTTAGCGGGTATTTACAGTGACTATTTACGCAGGTTGTTTGCAATTATACAGGAGCAAAACGAATTGATATTTTCCCTAAAACAAGTTCTAGCTGCTGATGAAGGTGTTTTTATTGACGCGATAGCAGCATACAAGCTGGAAAGTATGGGGTTGATACACTTAGATGGAAATCTCGCATATATTAGTTGCGAATTATACCGTCTATATTTTCGTAAACAATTAGAAGAAGAAACTTTGTTAACCAGATCTAATATCCAAAGACAAACTAAGATTAATGAATTATCACAATTTGGTTCATATGATTATTTCAAACAGTACTTAGAAAAAGAACTGTGTGATTGGGCACATGAAACACTCCCATTATCTTTAATTTGGTGCGACGTTGATTACTTTAAATCCTATAGCCAATCTTATGGCGCCGGCGCCGCGAATATAGCCCTACAAAGAATTAGTAGCGCGATATGCGATTGTGTAAAAGAGCAAGCGGCTTTAATCGCGCGTCATAAAGGAGAAGAGTTTGTAATCATATTACCTCAAACCGCAACTGATACAGCAGTAACGCGCGCGGAAAATATCCGTGCTAGTGTTGAAAATTTGGCAATCGTTCGTGAGCAAACAGAAATTTTAACTATGAGTTTGGGGGTAGCGACTATCGAACTAAATTCGTATTTATACCCAGAAATGCTCATTGCAACTGCTCAACAAGCAATGCTTCAGTCCAAGAAACTAGGAAGAAACAAAGTTACTGTTTAGATTATTCGATTTTGGATTATTTTGCTAATGTTGGGTGGGAGTGTAAGTAGTATTTCCACCCATCTTTTTCGAGCGATGTAATGCACCAAAAGCTTTATCAACCAAAGAGTTTGAAGATTTTTCTAGCTTTGGAACCATACCAACGACTCCGGAACTGATGGTGACAACCGGAAACTGAAGTCCACCCACTTTCGCAATAGCATGTTTAATACCCAAGTTTTGCACCTCTTCGCGGATAGTTTCCGAAATTTCGACTGCTTGACTAATAGTTGTATCTGGAAGCAAAATAGCGAATGAGTCATCTTGATAGCGTGTAACCAAACCATTCTTGTCCACACACCTAGATATTTGATTCGCAATTTTATAAACACATTCATCTCCCATTTTGTTCCCCCGCATCAAATTATATATTTTCAGGTTATCAATATCCATTAATATCATTGATAACGGCGCCTGACGAACAGCACTCTCTTCCCAAAGACGATTCAAACACAAATTAAAGTAACGCTGGTTGCGAAGTTGCGTCAAATCATCGGTGTAGCATAAATTTTCTAAATGCTGTATAAGTAATTCTTGTCTAGCGTTGACGCATAACCGCAGTAAATATTGATTGAATTGAGTACCAAGTATTTTATTATCCACTTCATGTAAACTTTGATACAAATTTTTATCACAATCAGATGATGGGAAAAAATCACTGGGTAAGTCAGGAAATAATTGCATAAGTCCACTACTTAGTTTTTAATTACGTAATCTATTTCTACAAGTAAACAATACTTTAGCAGGACATTCCAATTTAATAATGCGTATAACTTTGACAAGATATTAACTCAGCAATTATATACTCACAGTTCACATAAAACACATAATTCATTAATATTATTTTAATATTTAAAATTGACGAGAAATAATTTTATCTTATATTGACAAACTAGATAAATATTTACTTTTGTTAGGTTGTTATGAAAAGTTATTTCAGCTAATTCAAAATTAATGTGAATAAATAAAACAAATGTTCAATTATAAAATATGTTTAAAGAAACGATGTTGGTTGTGTATAAATAATTTTAAAGAAAGTAAACTATACCCTATAATGTTTGCGAAATTGCTGCTAAGTTAGATGAAAGTCTAGTAATACTATTATCAATTACAGCTAAACTATAACCAAATGTATGTCCTGTTATAGATACCAAGTCGGTGGCAGTTTGCAAAGCAACGCTATGAGCTATGTTGAACGCGCGTGTGACCGAGAGCTATACACAGCATTGAAACACGGTGAATTTTGCTACGTTCTCAACTCCCGACAGATGGGAAAGTCTTCCCTATTAGTTAAAACCAGTCATCGTTTACGACAACAGCAATACAAATGCTCTGTAATTGATTTAACGAATATTGGCAGCGAAAATATTACCCCGTTGCAATGGTATAAAGGACTAGTAACTGATTTGCTATCGGGGTTTAATCTAGGGCAAAAGGTTAATTTGAAGGTTTGGTGGGAAGGACAAGGAGATATTTCCTTGCTCCATAAACTCAGCAGATTCATTTCTGAGGTCTTATTGGTTGAGTTTGCACACGAACAAATTGTCATATTTATTGATGAAATAGATAGCATCCTTAGTCTAAGTTTTCCTGTTGATGATTTTTTTACATTCATTCGCTGTTGCTATAACCAACGCGCGGTTAACCCAGAATATAATCGTTTGACATTCGCGATATTTGGGGTTGCAACACCATCAGACTTGATACAAGATAAGCAACGTACACCTTTTAACATCGGTAAATCAATTCAATTAGACGGTTTTACCTTAGATAAAGTTCAACCATTAGCGGAAGGTTTGATAATTTCGGAAAGTAATGTACAAGAAGTAATGAGTCAAATATTGACTTGGACAAACGGACAACCATTTTTAACCCACAAACTTTCTCAATTGCTAGTTGACTCAGTTCATAATAAAGGAGATCAAGAAGATACATCAATTTTTTGTAAAGGGCAAGAAGCAGCTTTAGTAAAAAATGTGGTAACAAGGTATATTATAGATAAATGGGAATTTCATGATGAACCGCAGCACTTGCGAACAATTTCCGACAGAATTCTCAGAGACGACCAAGCAGCAGCTAGCAACTTAGAAATTTATCAGCGCATTCTTTTAGAGGAAGATGTCCCCAGTGATAATAGTCGAGAACAAATCGAATTAATTCTGTCAGGACTGGTAGTTAAGTCGCAAGGTAAGTTAAAAGTAAAAAACTTAATTTACGAATCCGTCTTTAATTTAGAATGGGTTACTAAACAGATGGAGAATTTGCGTCCTTACGCACAAAAATATAAAGCTTGGGTAGCTTCCAACCAGGAAGATACTGAGTACTTGCTTCAAGGAGAAGCATTAGAGCAAGCACTTGCTTGGTCGTGCAGCAAAAGACTTTCCAATTTAGATTATCGTTTTTTAACTGCAAGTCAAGAACTAGCGAAACGCAACATAGAAAAGGATTTAGTGGCAGAGAAACAAGCTCGACAAATTGAGCGAGAAAAAGCAATGTTTGCTCTTGAGTCTACCAAACTTGCACAGGAATTTCTATCCCACGCGCGTTTATACGCGAAGAAAAACGTTCATACATTGCGTTTAGGGAAACGCTGGATAATTTCTGTTGCTGTTTGCGTTGCTAGTGTAGTAATTATTTTACGCTTAACTGGACTATTACAGGGTATGGAGTGGACGATGCTGGATAGGTTTTTCCAAGCACGTCCACCTGCACCTGTTGACTCTCGAATATTGATTGTTGCTATTGACGAATCAAATATTCAGCAAATGGGACAGTATCCGATGTCAGATATGGTATTAGCTGAAGCTTTACAGACGTTAAAAAGCTATAATCCGAGAGCTATTGGTTTAGACTTGTATCGAGATTTACCTGTGGAACCAGGACACCGAGAATTAATGCAGCTATACAAAACAACTCCAAATCTACTTGGTGTAGAGAAGCTAGTTGGTAGTAAAATTGCTCCTCCACCAATTTTAGCTCAACTTGGACAAGTGGGACTTGCCGACCAAGTGTTAGATGGAGATGGTAAGGTGCGTCGCGCGTTGCTTGCAGTTGAGGACAAAGGTAAGAACCACTTGAATGTTGGTTTACAGCTAGCATTTCGCTACTTAGAAACCGAAGGTATAGTTCTTGAAAATCTTTCCAACAACCGCAAGCGAATAGGAAAAGCGCAACTTATTCCTTTTGACGCAAATTATGGGGGATATGTTCGAGCAGATGCGGGGGGTTATCAAATTCTACTCAACTATTACGGTGCCTCTCAACAGTATCAAACCGTCTCAATTCAAGATGTGTTAGATAATAAAGTATCTGCTGAGATGGTGAAAAACCGTATAGTTTTAATTGGTGCAACAGCTGAAAGCGTTAACGATTTGTTTCAAACACCTTACAGCACTAGTTTTTTAGATAACCCTGAACAAATGCCTGGAGTCATCCTCCATGCTAATATTACAAGCATAATCTTAAGCGCTGCACTTTCTGGGCGCCCAATAATGTTGCAAGTATGGTCAAAATCAAGTGAATGGCTTTGGATTTTACTATGGTCTTTTTTGGGAACACTATTTAGTTGGTATTTTAAATCATTTAAACACACTGCCATCCTGATTATGTTATTATTAGGAGGGTTAATAACAACAACCTACCTTGCCTTCTTGCTCGGTTGGTGGATTCCAGTGATTCCGTCAATAATAGGGTTACTAGTCGCATCAGTCAGTCTACCGTTAGCTGGCGCCAAACAGTTAGAGAAAATAGAGCTTCGTCAAACAGTCAAGTCATTAATTGTATTTACCCAAGAAAAACCAATTGCTGGGCAAATAGCCATCGAATACCTAAAACAAGCCGAAAGTCAAGAAAACCAAATACTGATAGACCAAATAATATGGCAACATAAAAGCTCCAATCACAACTAACTAGCTAATGAAATTTGGTTCATTGATATCAACATCAGTGGACATACGACGAGAACCCGCACCAGAAGAACCTTTCGGTTTACTCGAACCAGGTGGGTTTAAATTACCTTTACAAAGAACAGATGTCTGTTCTTTTACATTTGGATGCATACTTTGAGCATCTTTAGGTATAATAGATATGAAGAACTGCTTGACGATTACCATAGTAATCACCAATCCAAAGGCATAGATATTATTCATGAGCGTGTAAATATCTCCGTAATTATCCTTACTTGCCTATCTATTCACACCCACAACAGCCAATCATGGAAAAAAACTACGAAAAAAAATTTCTTGAAATTTAGACTACTTTTATAAACTTTCTAAACTTCCTATCTTTCAACCATTGAAATAATAAACTCATAACCAATATAACGCTTCACATTTTTTACAGCTTATTTTTTGACCAACCGTGAAGAACACATGAAGCAAAACTATAAAATATAAAGTACGAATCAAGAACACACTGTTACATTAAGAACATAAAGCTCTAACATACGCAAATTAGCCAACCTTCTTCAAAAAATAAGTTTGGCATCTTAAAGGTTATTCTAGGGAGAGTGAAAAATACGGATATCATCACTGCTTGCTTCATATGAAAATGCGGCGGCGTGTTTTCATGTGTACTCAGACAAAAATAGGGTTGACGTGGGGAAGTAATCAGGTTAGTTGCTGCATAACTGGCGCCTTAACCGTATTAATTCCCTAGCTAATAATTATGTCCAAATAAATTTGGAAGAAGATATTTTTATTACAAAATATTTATTCGCATTCATCAACGGTAATTAGCAGCTATTACCTGTTCGCTTTGCTGAATAAACTACACTTAAATTATTTTATTCCTGTAAATAATTTGTGTATTTTCAGATAAAATTTTATAAATATGCCATGAGCGAAATAAACCTATCTTAAAATCTTCGTAAAAGAAGTATAAAAATTTTAAAATGAAACAAATTGTAAAAATTGTAATCACCAAAAAGACTTAATGATAAATTTGAACTAAGCAAAAATTTGTAATCAGTAAAATCATGACAGATACAAATACAAACGACACAGGGGAAAATCAACCAAAAAATCCGCCAACCAAGTATGATTCACCTTGGAAAGACATATTAGAAACATACTTTAAAGAATTCATGGAATTCTTCTTCCCTACTGCACATGACCAAATCGACTGGACAAAAAAGCCAGAATTTCTAGACAAAGAACTAGCAGAAGTCGTTGCAGACGCAGAAATAGGGCGCCGATATGCCGATAAATTAGTCAAATTACATCTAAAAAACGGTGAAGAAAAATTAATACTCGTTCATGTAGAAGTTCAATCACAAGAAGAAAATGAATTTGGCGGCAGGATGTATACTTATAACTATCGTATTTACGATAAATATAAAATGCCCGTAGCATCTTTAGCGATTTTAGGCGACAGCAATCAAAATTGGAATCCCTGCGAATTTGGTTATGATTTATTTGGATGTTCGCTGAATTTTCAATTTCCAACTATCAAATTGCTAGATTATGAGCAAAGGCTGCCTAAACTAGAAAATAGTACCAACCCATTCGCAACAGTTGTTCTAGCACACCTAGCAGCACTCAAGACTCGTGAAGACCGAAACGAGCGTAAAGTGCAGAAACTTGCTTTAGTACGAAGACTATACGAGAAAGGGTTTGAGCAAAAGGATGTAATAAAGTTACTAGCTTTTATAGACTGGATGCTAACATTACCACCAAACATTGCAGCAGAGTTTAAACTTGAGGTAAGACAAATTGAGGCAGGGCAAACTATGAAATATATAACTTCTTTCGAGCGTGATGCTAGACAAGAGCAAGCATTCTTAATGGTAACACAGCTACTGAATCGCCGCTTGGGTAATATTGATGAGGCAGAACTTGAGCGTGTACGTTCTTTATCTGTTGAACAATTGCAAGCATTAAACGAGGCATTACTTGATTTTACCTCGGTTACTGATTTAACCAACTGGTTATCAAACAGGTAAATCAAGGCAAAAGGCGCCCATAAAACAAGTAGGGTGCGTCACAGCAACGACAAACTTCAGCGAAGCCACAATTAAAGTGCTGTGACGCGCCATTTTTAATTATCATCTCAAAAAACGCATATTGACAAGTATACGATATTTTATAGAACTAAAATACTATGATAGAATGGATATCCCCTTTTATCTAACTCCCTAAAAAATAAGCGAACCGGGAGTTATTAGGATAATTGGACGAGAATAACAAAAGCAAACATAGCGCTAACCCAGATTTAAATCAGCAGTCTATTTTTCTCTTACTATTTTTCTCTTAAAAATATCTATTCTAGGGAGAGTGAAAAATACGGATATCATCACTGCTTGCTTTATATGAAAATGCGGCGCCGTGTTTTCATGTGTACCAAGACGAAAATAGGGGCACAGAAGACAGTTGGTGAGCCGGAAGTAGAAGATTAATCATATTAAAAGTATTATTAGACACTGCTGCTTTTTGAGTTGGTTTGGAGATATTTGTGTAGTGACTGATTTTTATTGTGTTGGTGTTTTAGATATTGGCGCCAATTTTGTTCCTCTCTTCTCTGTGTTCTCGGCACCTGTGTGGTAAATAGTTTTACCACAGAGACCATGAGAGAGCAGACAGGAAAAACGAACCGCAAAGGACGCAAAGGACGCGAAGGAAGAGTGAGGAAAAGAGAATTTCTCAGAATTTATGGAGGATTAACAGGTGCCGTCACTGCTCCCGTTAAATATGAAAAAACACATTTTTTGTAACTCTTAGTATATAGGGATTGTGGAATGTGTTTCTTGGGAGTTATATCATTTATTCGGACAAATTTCCTGGCGCCGCTCATCACGGGTAGCGAAATAATCTTTTAAATAGTTGCAGCCATGCGATAGTAAATCATCTAAATCTCAATTCCACAATTTGATGGTTCCGTCATCGCTAGCAGAAGCTAAGGTTTTGCCGTCGGGATTAAACGCGACGCTTTTGACATAACTTTGATGTCCAGTCAGGGAAGCAATTTCTTTTCTTGTTGCCAAATTCCACAATTTGATGGTCTTGTCCAAACTAACAGAAGCTAAGGTTTTGCCGTCAGGACTAAACGCGAAAAAATTTTAGGGTGCGTGAAAGCTATCACAATTCATCAATATTACGTATATTAAAGTGCTTTCACGTACCATCTAATCGCAAAGGCGCCTACCATTCACCTAAATCATTAGTAGTATTCTATGTCAAAAGTTTTGGTGTAGACAGTAAGGTGGGCATTGCCCACCATACAAATGTACGCCAAATGCAACATCCCAAAAGAAGTGTGTACAAGGAGTAGAATTATTTACTTCCACTACTCGCCAAAATACGCTCAGTCAACTTCTCAGGAACCTCTTGAAGGTGGTCAAAGTCCCAGTGGAACGAACCAACACCTAAAGTTTGCGAACGCAACTCTACAATAAAGTTTTGCATCTCAGCTTGAGGTAAGTATGCAACCACACAATCCCAACCATACCAGCCTTCTATTCCTTCATATCCTAATATCTGTCCGCGTCTACCACTAACAATTTGCAGAACTCTTGATGTAAACTGATTCGGAGTAGATACTTGAACTCGAAGTATTGGTTCTAACAGCGCAGGTTCACACTGCGGAAGTCCGGTTTGCATAGCCAAACGCGCGGCCTGTTTAAAAGCTTGTTCAGAACTATCAACGTTATGGTATGAACCATTAGTCAAAGTTACTGCAACATCCACAACCGGGAAACCTAATGGACCATGCGAAAGAAATTCACGCACACCCATTTCCACACCAGAAATATATTGTTTAGGCACAACACCACCAACAATAGTTTCCTTGAACGCAAAACCCTCACCGCGCGATAAAGGTTTGATATCTAAGAAAACATCACCAAATTGCCCGTGTCCACCACTTTGATGTTTGTACCGACCATGCACCGATGAAGTTTGCTTCTTGATAGTTTCTTTGTAAGGAACTTGCGGCAAGCGCGTTGTCATCGGTAAATTATATTTACGGCGTAGTCTATCTAATGCAACTTGCAGGTGAATTTCTCCTTGTCCCCACAAAATCACCTCATGTGTATCACCATGTTGTTCCCACATTAATGATGGGTCTTCTTCGAGCAGCTTACTAATGGCGCCGCTTAATTTAACTTCATCATTGCGTTTTTCAGGAACAATAGCCAGCGCATACACAGGTTCGACAACTTTAGCTTTAGCTAATATTTCCTCTTTACAGTCAGAGGTGAGAACATCACCTGTTTTAATACCTTCCATGCGACTGAGAGCAACAATTTCACCTGCTTGCGCGCACATTATAGAATTTTGTTGCTGTCCACAAAGACGATAAATACCACCCGCGCGCACACCGTTGAGAACAGTGCCATCTTTGAGTTTACCTTGCCAGACTCGCACAAGCGAAAGCTTGCCGCCTTGTGGAGTATAGAAAGTCTTTAATACTTGCGCGGTAGTACTTGTTTCGTTGCTTAGTTGAATACCGCGTCTTAGAGCTGTAACAGTTGGTTCTGGAGCTTCTCTGTAAATTGCTTCGAGTAAAGGTCTAACACCGAAATCTTGTTCTGCGACACCAAAGAAAACAGGTACAACTAAATCGGCGCCTAATTCAAGTTTTAAATCTTTGAGAATTTCCTCTTGTGGAGGTTCAATATCTTCTAACAGTTCTTCAAGTAAGTGGTCATCGAAATTAGCTAACGCTTCAAGCATTTCAGTTCGTGCTATCCGCTCCTCTTCTTTCAGGTGAAGAGGAAACGGAATCGGGTCGGCAGGGGCACCACTATGATATTGATAAGCTTGCTCAGTGACTAAATCAATAAAGCCAGTAAGTTCTTCACCTCGTAAAATCGGATATTGATGTGCTACCAGTGGACGAGAAGAAACAGCTTTGAGAGCGTGTAAAGTATCTAATACATGGATATTTGCTCTATCCATCTTGTTTACAAAGACAAGGTGGGGAATTTCCTGGTCGTCGAGGAACTTAAATAAAGGAGCTAGGGTTTGAACTCTATCATTAATAGGTTCGCAAACAACAATCGCTGCATCAACCCCCATCAAAGCATTGTACGTTTCTTGAGCAAACTCAACGCTACCCGGACAATCAATAAAAGTGAACCGCACATCATTATATTCAGTACAAGCGGCGCCCACTTCAACGCTCATTTTGCGTTCTCTAGCTTCAGGAGCATAGTCTCCAACAGTGTTTCCGTCTTTAACGTTGCCCTTTCGCGTAATAGCCCCCGTGACAAACAGCAGACTTTCTAGTAAACTAGTTTTTCCACTCAAGTATGGACCGACGATTGCGACATTGCGCGAACCCGATTTGACTTTTTCGGTCATACAACCTCCTTGCGGTCAGATATACTGCCGCGTTCATGGTTTATGAAGAGATTAAGAAAGGTTAATTGCAAATTTATCCTTTCTTTAATCTGACTCTACTACCAAATTGTAAATTTAGCTGCAAATAGTATTTTGTTGTAATATTTGTTTGAAGTAAGTTTAAACAATACTAAGAAAAATTTACAAACTTAAAGATTTATATATTAAGTTTGTTGTAGCACAGGCATCCTGCCTGTGCCAACAAGTCAAATTAAACTCGTTTCAACTTGCTGGTATCGAGTTTACACTCTTTACCTTTGAGCGTGTCTAAAGTTTTTTGTTGCTCTGGTGTAAGCAGTTGGTTGTACAGCTTCCTTGTTACTATCTTCTACAAGTCTCTCTACCTTTTCAGTATTAGCAAGAATTTTGTTTTTGTTTGATTTTTTTGTTTGAAAAATAGACTTAATTGTATATTCAAATTTTATTATTTCGTATTTTTTAATAACAGCATTGTGATTACGTCCTAAAATTACGGTTTTTTCTCAAGATATACAGACCGTTGCTTTGGAGGCGCCACAAAACCTGTACTCGACACCAACACAATCTGCCGAATTGAATCTTTGACGCTTTCTAAGTCATTGCGCGCGCTTACCATATTAACTAAGGCTTTTTTAGCAACATTCTTAGCTAAAGGAAACTCATGCAAAATCAGAATATATAAACTTTTGTATCTTTTTTGTATAAGTTCTTTATACTGGGATATATCTAATTATTTTAGAGACGTTGGTTTCAGTGGTGCCTAAAGCTACGTTAGAGAATAAACAATTTTGTTCGAGTTAAAACTTATATTAATGCTGAACCTGATTATTGGAGTTTATGTTAGTACTCTTTTACTTTTAAAGAAGAGTTAAACTGTGCTAAGAAAAATTTACAAACTTGAACATTTATATATATGATGCGTCATTACTAATTTATTTCAGTCGTTCATAACAAAATTTACTTCAGGATATTTAAATTAACTATGCGAGTACAAACAAGGAAAAGGGTAAAGGGGTTACTAAGGTATCGTGTGACGAAATTAATTGGCATCATATTAGCCTTTTCGGTTTTACTTTCTGCCTCAACACCGAGCGGCGCCTCGACACAACCATTATCTAACCAAACTTTACATATTGCCCAAGGATATGTAGGGGGAACAGCGGCAGACTTTTTAAATCAAGGATTGCAGTTAATTCAGGCAGGCAGAGCTTCAGAGTCAATAGCCTATTTCCAAAAAGCTACCTCACTCGACCCAAACCTGGCACCAGCACACTATAATTTAGGGTTAGCCTTACGTCAAACCGGACAATTACAACCAGCGGCAGATGCATTTTATCGTGCCACCCAGGCAGACCCCAAATTTGCGCTAGCATATGCTAACCTAGGAGGCGCCCTGCTCGAAGGTGCAAATTGGCGACAAGCCGAAGATTATTTAAAGCGCGCGTTAGAAATAGAGCCAAAACTAGGAATAGCATACTACAACCTCGGTTTACTAAGAAAACAGCAGGGTGACTACGAAAATGCGATATCATCCTTTAAAAAAGCGATGGAATATAGTAAAAAAGCGCCCGAACCAGCGTATTACATGGGTGTATGCTATATGGAGCAAGGAAAATTAGACAAAGCCAGAGATGCATTCCGCAGAGCCACAAAAATCAACCCAAATTACACAGCAGCTCATTATAACATCGGTTCAATATTATTTAACCAAGGAAAATATAAAGAAGCCTTAGAATCATTTAGAAGGTCAGCAGAGACAAACACCAGTTATCCCAATGCGTATTACGGCGCCGGACTAGTCTTCATGCAGCAGCGTCAATGTAACGAAGCAGCACAAGTGTTTCAGTACGCCTTGAACCTATTTAACGCCCAAGGAAATTCCCAATGGGCAGGCGCCGCGCAACAAATGTTACAACAAGCCCAAACAGTAGGGTGCGTGACGCAACAATAACCGAACAACGAAGCGAAAATCAAGTAGCGTCACGCACCAACAAACACAACAAGCCCAAACGTAGGATGCGTGACGCAACAATAACCGAACAACGAAGCGCAAATCAAGTAGCGTCACGCACCAACAAATACAACGACCCACGCAGCGAAATACATATCTACATATAGAAAGATGAATCACCTTACACCGAGAAGTAAAAAAGAGATGTATTGCAATTTTCAAGGGTAATCTCATGACTCAACTAACAAACGGAAATGGCTCTTCCGTACTTAACGTGCTAAATTTTAATTAAAATTGACAAATCTCCTTTATAATCA
>NZ_JBXXZH010000147.1:0-23986 GCF_059640475.1 Calothrix sp. CBUCES-K 9914 | reverse complement strand
TGTTAAGCATACCGCCAGCGTTCATCCTGAGCCAGGATCAAACTCTCCGTTTTGGATTTCACATTCTTGAGACGTGAAATTTCACGTCTCTACAATGTTTGTTTGTTAGCTCTTTGACTGATTTATACCTCAGTCAGGGTTTATTACTTTACATTGCTAACGCAATTGTCTTATACTGGCTATCAAACTATATAATTTTCAAGGTTCTCTTGCTTTCCGAACCGCGCTTGTTGGCGCTTGCTCATCAGCGACTTATTTAATATAGCGAGAGTACAAGGAACTGTCAACACTTTTCTCAAAAAATTTTGAGTTTTTTTCACGGCACCATAACAAGCCCGGATTACTGACTTTGAGCAACAATAGTTATGCCGAAGCGCATAACAGGAGTCAAGACGTGAATTTCCAATCGTTAATATTGCAGCTACACTCATTTTGGAGCGAACGCGGCTGTTTGATTGCCCAGCCTTACGATATAGAAAAGGGCGCCGGGACCAAAAACCCGCACACATTTTTAAGAGCATTGGGTCCAGAACCTTGGTCAGTAGCATATGTAGAACCGTGCAGGCGCCCCACAGACGGACGCTATGGAGAAAATCCTAACCGCTTTCAGTACTATTATCAGTACCAAGTATTAATCAAACCCTCACCAGATAATATTCAAGAAATATATCTAGACTCCCTACGCGCATTAGGCATTCGTCCCGAAGACCATGATGTACGGTTTGTTGAAGATAACTGGGAAGATGCAACAGTAGGCGCCTGGGGTACAGGTTGGGAAGTTTGGCTAGATGGAATGGAAATAACCCAGTTCACGTATTTCCAGCAATGTGGAGGTATTGACTGTCGTCCAGTCTCAATCGAAATAACCTACGGGTTAGAACGACTGGCAATGTACCTTCAAGGCGTTGAAGCAATGACAAAAATTCACTGGACTGACAACATTACATATGGAGACGTTCATCTTCAAGGCGAAATCGAGCAGTGCGTGTATAACTTTGAAGCATCGAACCCCGAAATGCTACTAACACTATTTACTACTTACGAACAAGAAGCTATTCAGTTAACTGAACGGGGTTTAGTTCTACCCAGCTTGGACTACGTAATAAAGTGTTCACACACATTCAACCTACTTGATGCCAGAGGTGTCATCTCAGTCACCGAAAGAACTCGATATATTGCCAGAATACGCAATCTCGCGCGCAAAGTCGCACAAATGTACGTAGAACAGCGAGAAAAATTAGGTTATCCTTTACTCAAAAAATAATACATTGAAACTACTAACAACCCTTTCTAAATCAGAGAGGGTTTTTTTATATAGATAAACATGACCCAAGTAGTGCCACTTGCCCCAACAGCGATTAAAATTTATGCTTGGTCATTGTGTAAAGTTTTCTGACAAAGATTGAGAGAAAAGAATGGGCGCCAAATTAGCTGAAATTTTAGAACCGATTGCAGCATGGTTTCGCAGTTTAAACGTTCCAGAACCAATTGTGCATTGGGGACATCCACTAATGATGGGTATCGTTGTATTTGTACTGGGTAGCTATGTTGTATACGCAGGTTGGAAAGGAAGAATAGCCTCAGATAAAGAAGTCGCCATCAAAAACCGTGCAGACCATCGCAAGCTAGCACCTTTAATGTTTACCTTTATGGCATTAGGTTACACAGGTGGCCTATTATCCTTGGTAATGCAAAAGCAACCAATTATGGAAAGTCCACACTTTTGGACTGGTTCTAGCGTACTAATTTTGCTACTAATTAACGGCGCCATTTCATTTAGTGGCTTTGGTGGAAACAACCAAGGTTTACGCAACTTGCACGCTTACCTGGGCGCAAGCGCGTTTTTAGTTTTGATCGCACATGCAATACTTGGAATTAAATTAGGCATGAGTATTTAATTTCCAAAGAATAATATTTTAGATGGTGCGCTCCTTTCAAAGGGGCGCGCACTATATATTGCATATAAATACTTTTAAACAACCCCGTACTTAAATTTTAACTTTACATGGTTCAGGTGAGTAGTCTAATTATATGTCTTAGCTATATTTTGGGGCTGCTATTTACAACAGTTCCCGGAAGTGGTTTTTGGATTTTAGGTTTAAATATACTTGCAGCAGTCATATTCGGAATAAAAAAAAGACGTATTCCAGGCAAAAAAGCGCTAACTGCACAAAAAGGGCTAACTAAATCAAAAGCTACACCCCCCACTCCGCAATTCTTACCACATTCTAGAGTCTGGTTAATAGCTGGTATAGTTGGTCTAGCAGCTAGCTTCAACCTTCAATCTCGCATTCCAGTACCTGCTGCCAATGATATTAGTAAATTTATCCCGCCTGGAAATAATAGCAATCAGGAACAACTTTTTATAGTACGTGGCAATGTAACTAGTACACCTAGACTAACTCGTACTTCTAAAGGTCAGTTTTGGATGGAAGCGAAACAATTTGATGAAGTAAAAAACGAAGATGGCGAAGCAGGTGGAAGTAAAGGAGTATCAGGAAAACTGTATGTAACGGTTCCAATATTACAAGCAACAGGATTATACCCAGAAACAGAAATCGCAGTTACAGGTGTTTTATATAAACCAAAGGCAGCTGTAAACCCTGGCGCCTTTGACTTTCAAAATTACTTAAATTTCCAAGGCACCTTCGCTGGCTTAAGTGGGCACCAAATAAATGTTCTAAATGAAAATAAAAAATGGGGCTGGTGGAAACTGCGTGAACAAATTGTACGCCCACAGGTAAAAGCTCTAGGTATTCCTTATGGTCCTTTACTAAGCTCAATGGTTGTAGGCAGTAAAGCTGTGGATATACCTTATGATGTACGTGACTTGTTTATTCGAGTCGGCTTGTCACACGTACTATCAGCATCTGGATTTCAAACCTCACTAATTTTAAGCATAATTCTGAGCATAACCCAACGAGCAACGCACGGAACTAGATTTATACTCGGAGCAATTGCGCTACTGGTATTCGTTTCTCTAACAGGCTTTGATGCTCCGGTCGTTCGAGCCACTATCATGGGATTTGCGGCATTAATTGCTTTACTGCTTAAACGTCAAGTCAAACAATTAAGTCTACTGTTAATTACAGCAGTGTTGATGCTACTGTATAATCCATTATGGATTTGGGATTTAGGTTTTGAACTTAGCTTTTTATCAACATTGGGCTTAATTATTACCGTCCCAGCAATAACGAAACGTCTCGATTGGCTACCATTAATAATAGTGTCTTTGATTGCAGTACCTTTAGCAGCAATAATCTGGACATTGCCCCTACAGCTATATTTATTTGGCACTATACCTGTTTATTGTCTAATTTTAAACATTATTTCGGCGCCATTAGTCTCAGTAATTAGTTTGGGTGGATTTCTTAGCGCCATACTCTCAATTGTCATACCTTCAGCAGGAAGTATAGTAGCTGGGCTACTATATCATCCACTGAACTGGCTGTTGACCCTTGGAGAATTTTTTGGAAATATACAATTTAGCTCATTTGCAGTCGGAACTATTACGATGGCGCAAATGATTATTATTTACATAATGTTAATAGTGACATGGCAGGTTAGCTGGTGGCAACGACGCTGGTGGCTTACTCTTGCTATTGCTTCAGCACTGGTATTTATTCCTGCTTTACATTCGGCGAACACATTGTTTCAGGTTACTATGCTTGCAGCAAATGGAGAACCTGTCATTGTTATTCAAGATAAAGGAAAAGTAACAGTAATCAATAGTGGAGACAACGGTACAGGGCGTTTTACTATATTACCCTTCTTACAACAGCAAGGTGTAAACCAAATTGACTGGGCTATCGCATCAGATTTTCAAGGCAACGGAAGTAATGGCTGGTTAGAAATAATACCACGCCTACCTATCAAAGTATTTTATGATTATTCTGCTAAATCTAATAGCCCTTTTAATAGTGCGGTCATTCAGAAACAACTCGAAAGAACTCAAGGCACCTATCAAGTGCTTGGAGTTGGTCAAAGTATAAACGCTGGCGCCACACTTTTGCAGTTGATTAACGACAAGTTACCGATTTTACAAATGCAAATACAGGATAAAAGCTGGTTGTTAGTAGGAAATCTTAAACCCACCGAACTCGAAAACTTAATCAAGAGTAATAGTTTACCACGTTCGCAAGTCCTTTGGTGTCCTCCTCAAATATTGAAGCAGCTAGTAAGCACATTACAACCGGAAGTAACAATTACAACAAATGCAGACTTAGAACCCAAAATTTTGTCAGAACTTAGTGACGTTAAAACCCAGCTTTTATTTACTGGACGTGATGGTGCAATTCAATGGACACCAGATCGACAGTTTGAAGCATTTATACAAACAACAGAAAATAAAACCTCAGCGCTTTGAGGAATCTTAAAAATCTTAATAATATCTGTTCGTAATCGTGATATGATAATAAACGCCACTGATAAATTACTATTCAGGGGGTTACTTAAAATAAGTTTGTCATGGAGAGGTGTCCGAGTGGTTGATGGTGACGCACTCGAAATGCGTTTTGGCAGCAATGTCAACGGGGGTTCAAATCCCCCTCTCTCCGTATTATTATCTATTAAGTAATTACATATTATTATTGGGACGCATTAGCCAAATTGCTTCCTTAAAAATGAGTACGTCAATTGTTTAATGTAGTTTCGTCCTCTGTAATTATTTCAAAACTAGGTAACGGTTTTAGCGATAGTAGAGGTTCACACGAAATTACTTACGTTGCGTTCGTACAAGTTATCGATGAACTAAATATTAGCTCCAACCAAGTTGGTAAATTGAAACCTCTAGCGATGAAATTAAGAGGCCGTCGAACTACCTCGTACTTTGGTCGAACTCGACGCGCGTATAGCAGCTTCGGTAACTGAAGTTGTACACCGTGTTATTGATGAAATCGGTTAATTATTATTAAATTTATATTAACCAAAAATTAAAATCCAAATCGGCAGAACAAAAAGTAATAGCACTGTTGATACCAGTATACTACTAGCAATTAAATCACGGTCTAAGTTATATTCTTCCGCTAAAATTAAACCCAAAAATGCTGATGGCATTCCCGACATAAGCACCATTGCTAAACGCGATGAAGGTGGTATTCTAAATACGAACGTAGTAAACAACCCGACTAGTAAAGGAATTACAAACACTCGTAGCAATGCTGGAAGAATTGCTAGTTTTAGGCTTTTCCATCCCTGTAATTGAGCAAGTCTAATACCGATGAGTAAGAAAGCACACGCAATCACAACACCAACCGATTGCTGAAGTCCAAATTCGAGAATATTTGGTAGTTGATAGGAGCGCGTTAGATAACCAATTATAAATGCCCAAAGTGGTGGTACTGTGAGTATGTCCCGTAACTGAGTCCACCAATGATTTTGCTGTTGGGAATGACTATAGTAGCTAGCAATCCAAGTTCCAATGCCAAAAGGACCAATGAGATTGTGGGTAACACTGAATATAACAGCTAAATTTAATGCATTATAATCAACTAAAAACGGAGCAATCGCAAGCCCAACAAAACCAGTATTACCTAAAATTGCAGCGAGAATAAAACTCCCCTGGCTAACTCGACTTAATTCTTGTAATTTTTCCTGTTTTACTAAAAATTTCCATATCCATACTACCGCCACTGTAACCAATAAACCAATTACCAACGCACTAACGGTTATTAATGGTGCTAAAAATGATACATTGTTTGCTTCCGAAAACTGCTGTGCGTTGTTCTGACGAGACAATGCAATTAGTTCTAGGGGTACTCCAATCCAGTAAAGACAACGACCTAGTATTTTAGGAAAAGACTTAGGCAGTAAACGAAATATCAGTAATCCTAACCCCGTCCAAATCAAAAGGGGTGTATAAGCTTGAAATAAAGTATCAGCCATCGAACTAATTTGCTTGGTAATGGTTAGTTGGGAACTTGGATATTTGACATCCCCTATATTTATATGCGATCTATATGCGACCCATTGCCAAATTAACTCAAATCAAACAAAGTTAGTTTACCAGAGAAATATAACGGATACGCCACCCGTTATCTACGCGAACTACTTCGTATCTAACCTTAACTTTATCTTTTTCTGGTTCTTTTGCTTTCCCGTTTTCATAATGTACCGTGTTTTCCAGAACTGTCGCTTTAACTGAAGCGTGATTTTTATTGTTAGGGTCTAGTTCAACGGACACGTTTGAGACTGTATGTTGGTACTGTCGATAGTGATGGCTTGATTTGACTTCTAAAGCAATACCTCGCCAGTATGATAATGCTGAACCAATTAGTATTCGATTCAAACTATCAATATCATGATTGGAACCTAAAGAAGCTGATTTCGCTGATAACCAATTTTGCACAACTTGTGTTGCTGTCTCTTTGGTTAACTCTCCTTCTGGATACTGCGGTTGACTACCTGGTGCTGGTATTTGAACGGGCGGCTGATTAATTTGTATTGATAGCTGTGTACCTTGTAACGCAGGCCCAGGTATTAATAGATTTTTTAACCATCCAAACGCATTACTAATTAATAACCAGAATAAAAACACACCTGCAACTGAAGCTAGTACTTTTAGCAATAGACGTGCGTTTTGTTGGTTGCGGTATTTACGTCGTGGCGCCAAACGCTGGTTATCAGGTGATTTTGGAATACCTGATGGTTGGCTTCTACGTCGCTTCGGTTTTGGCGCCGTAACTGCACTTGTGCTGACTTTACGATTTTCAGTAGTTGGAACGCGAACGTTATTTTGCTGTCGGTTTACGTTTCTAGCAGGCGCCTCAATGCTAGCTTTAATATCATAGCTATCATTGGTTCTGCTGTAATTGTTATAGTTTGTAGGTTCTGGATTATAAACTTCTGTAACTTGACTCTCAACTCGATTGTTATAAGCAGGTCGAGCAGTAACAGTAGAATTAGTATAGAAATTTAATGTTGGATTCAGGTTTTGAGACTTTTGTGTAGAACGCCAGTCACCATTACCGTTATTGGCAAAATCTTCAGCATTATTAGGCAAAGCTTCTAAATAAGCTTGCACATCAGAGTCAGCAAAGTAATCTTTAAGCGATGCAACTTTATCCGCTAGATCAAGAAAGTGCGGAAAAACTTCATTTTGTAACCAGCGCTCACCATACAAACATAGTCCGGGAAGTAAGTCTGGTGAAGATTGGGAATGTTCGCGAATAAAAGCCAAAGCTTCATACTCTTGGCTTAATTCTAAAGCTCGCGTTGCTTCCTCTGTTTGCCCCAACAATAGCGCGCACAATGATTGCTCAAGATGTACATCTTGCCGCTTGCCCAAGTGCAATAGCATTTGCTTTGCTTGCCGAATCAGCGCAGGTTGACGTTGAGTAAATCCACGCGCTGTCAAAGCATAGACTGCTAAATATGTTGCAACCGCTGAAGGACGTTTGCTTTCTGTCTCAAATAACTTATGCTGTTCAGCCACGGTTAAATAATGCCGCAATTGCTGAACAAAACGTAAAAAGTCGTCAATGTTTAATCCTGACTGGTCATTTCCCGACCCATCTATCCCACCTCGATCTTCGAGTACTTGCTGTAATAGCTGTAGTCCCTTTCTTCTCTCTGTGGTTTGCTCTATTGGCAGTGCTACCAATTCAAGAATACGATACGGGCGCAATCGATATAAATCGGCTTCAATTTCTGCCCGAACGCTCTTGAACATCCCTTCTTTTGCCAGTAATTCTTCCCCTGTCTCTAAAGATATTGCTGCATTTTCATAGTTTCCTTGCTGCCACTGCTCACGTCCTAACTCTAAACACGCAAGTGCTACTGTTAAAACCACATCCGGACGTTCGGACGCAAAACTATCATGATCTGGTTTATGCTTGTTGACAAGGTATGGGCGCCCTAGTTTAAGAACTTGTTCATATTCTCCCAGTTCTTGTAAAATCAACAAGGCGCCAATCAATTCAGAATCATCAACCTGAATATTTGGGGTTTGGATATCATGAGTTAGATTGTTAGCAGCAACCCTGTCTTCGACGGCAACAGCAACATCGCTACGGTTTTGAGCATATGCGTCTTGCAAATACACCCTATCGTATTCTTTACGCTCTTTTGGATTAGATAAAACCACGTAAGCTTCTTCAACTAATTGTTTTCGAGATGTTGTTGCTGCGATTGAGTATTCCCGTCGTGGCAACTGGACAATGCGGTCACTGTAAGCTTGCCGCAATTGTTCATCGCTTGCCGCCAACGGTAATCCTAAAACACGGTAGTAATCGAGCGGAATTCGCACAGTCTACTTCCTTTGCAGCGTATGATGTGATATTTCACCTAAATCATTCCAGCCAATGTTAAACATTGCCAGTAAAATCTGGCGTAGTTTAAACTTTAAGTTGAAGACATAAGTAAAAAATGTAGTTAACATAAGTCAAAAGTAAAATAACGTAAGAAGTGACGATTAACTTTTGCTCTCCAGCAATTAGTTATAGTCGTAGTCATTCTTAGGCTGGCGAAGAATTATACATCATTTATTTATAAGTCCGCTACTATGTAAGCGACCCAAATTCTATCATAGCGGTATTATTGTTACAATTACCTAGAAGCGTATAGCAATAATGCAATAGAGTGCAAAAATACAGAAATTGTTAATGAATACGCAGAATCTTGCTATCCTAACTGATAGTCTATAGCCAAGGGTAGCTTGGGAAAACTCGCGCTTTACGATTTTCCTTTATGTAAGCAGCCCTTGTGAATCAAAACGTTTCGCTAACATTTCGTCAAGATAAAATGTTACGAGGCAGCTATATAGATATAAGTTAAGGTGACATTAAGTGTTACTACGGGGATACTGAAAAGATAATGGTTCAAGAACGCACGTTACCAACCTTTGATGCGGCATCCGCACAAATTACAAAAGAAGAAGGTTTACTGCTTTACAGAGACATGGTTTTAGGGCGCACTTTTGAAGATAAATGCGCTGAAATGTACTACCGAGGAAAGATGTTCGGATTTGTCCATCTTTACAACGGTCAGGAAGCTGTTTCCAGCGGTGTTGTCAAAGCTATGCGACCTGGGGAAGATTTTGTTAGCAGTACTTACCGTGACCACGTTCACGCATTAAGTGCAGGAGTACCAGCACGTGAAGTCATGGCAGAGCTATTTGGTAAAGCTACAGGTTGCAGCAAAGGGCGTGGTGGTTCGATGCATATGTTCTCAGCAGAACATCGCTTACTTGGTGGATATGCGTTTGTTGCCGAAGGTATTCCTGTGGCAGCAGGCGCCGCTTTCCAAAGCAAGTACCGTAAGGAAGTATTAGGTGATACTAGCCCAACGGAAGTAACAGCTTGTTTCTTTGGTGACGGTGCCGCAAATAATGGACAATTTTTCGAGACGCTGAATATGGCAGCGCTATGGAAATTACCAATATTGTTCGTTGTTGAAAATAACAAATGGGCAATTGGGATGGCACACGAACGCGCGACTTCTGACCCGGAAATTTACAAAAAAGCCAGCGTCTTCAATATGGTAGGTGTTGAAGTTGATGGTATGGACGTGCTAGCTGTTTATTCTATTGCGAAGGAAGCTGTAAGACGTGCGCGCGCAGGAGAAGGCCCAACTTTGATCGAAGCACTAACCTACCGCTTCCGAGGACACTCTTTAGCAGACCCTGACGAACTGCGAAGCAAAGAGGAAAAGGAATTTTGGTTCGCACGCGATCCAATAAAAAAGCTAGCGAACGAGTTAGTTCAAAGGAAACTGGCAACAGCCGAAGAACTAAAAGCCATCGACAAGGATATACAAACTGAAGTCGAGGACTCAGTTAAATTTGCTGAAAGCAGTCCTGAACCAAGTCCAAGCGAGCTATACCGCTATATCTTTGCTGAAGACTAAGTAAAAATACCTGTATTGTAGAGACCGCAAATTACAGTCTCTACACTTTAAGATTTTATTTATTTAATTGGAATAGAGTTTGTCCATATGTGCTTGAGTCTCCTGTCAACATTCTCACTGAATAAAGCATATGTACCAAGTTGCCATTCAACAAAAGCAGTACAAAACGTACATTCTCACCGACGAAACAACTAACTCCCAGTTAGAAGTTGTACCGGAACGAGGTGGAATTATTACTAGATGGCGGCATCAGGGAGAAGAAATTTTTTATTTGGACGAAGAACGCTTTACTAACCCGGAGTTAAGTGTCCGAGGTGGAAATCCGATTTTATTTCCGATTTGCGGTAACTTGCCAGAGAATATTTATACTGTCAACGGCAAGCAGTATTCGCTCAAGCAGCATGGTTTCGCGCGTGATTTGCCTTGGGTGTCTTCTGGTTCTGTATCATCTGAAGGTGTATCGCTACAAGTGATTTTGCATAGCAACGAGCAAACACTAGCTGTTTACCCGTTTAACTTTCAGATTACTTTTACCTACCAACTTCAAGGCAATAGTTTGAATGTGTACCAACACTACACAAATAAGTCATCTCAACCAATGCCCTTTTCATTTGGTTTTCATCCGTACTTTATTGTGCATGATAAAAACCAACTTCAGTTTGATATACCAGGAAGTGAGTACCAAGACCAGAAAACTAAGGAAAATCATGAATTCAACGGTAGTTTTGATTTTAACCGCGATGAAATAGATGTGGCTTTTAAACAACTTAGCACCCAGACAGCTACCGTTATCGACAATAACCGCAAGTTGAAATTAACCTTCGACTACGATAATGTTTTTTCAACTCTGGTGTTCTGGACTCTCAAAGGCAAGGACTTTTACTGCCTTGAACCTTGGAGCGCTGGCAGAAACGCTATCAACACGGGTGAAAACCTTACCCAGCTTCAACCAGGCGCCAGTTACTCAACGTTTTTTAAATTAACGGCAAATTTTTTCTCTTGACCCCTTTACAAAACTATAGACACCTGTGCTAAAGTGTATAAGCCAGCGATAAGAGCGGCACGGGTGACTAACTCAACGGTAGAGTACTCGGCTTTTAACCGATTAGTTCCGGGTTCGAATCCCGGGTCACCCAGTACACGCATGTACTAGCAAGAGCGAAACCCTGTAGAGACGCGATTTAATCGCGTCTCTATAATTATTGGCGCCCTATATTGCTTATTAAAGAATCCAGACTTCTTAGAAACTAAGAAGTATTGACTTATAAGCTACAGACGAAATTTTATCTTCAACCCATAATCGTTTATTATCATCGCTATCCTTCCAGCACTCGGCACTCAGCACTTAGTACTCAGCACTCAGCACTCAGCACTCAGCACTTAGTACTTAGCACTCACTACTTCCTTATTTGTCTTAAACTTTTTAAACATAAACACCAATCACTAGTTATAATTTCCTATAAGTTGAAAAAACTCTTAAGATTTAGCGTAGTACATACGCTTCTTATCTAACCGATTACTGACAACACATTCAGGAGGACTATCTATGGCGCTCGTACCAATGCGGCTCATGTTGGATCACGCCGCTGAGAACGGTTACGGCATTCCAGCTTTTAACGTTAACAACTTGGAGCAGATTCAAGCAATTGTGCAGGCTGCCCATGAGACAGATAGCCCCGTAATTTTACAAGCGTCACGTGGCGCCCGTAAGTATGCAGGTGAGAATTTCCTTCGCCATTTAATCTTGGCAGCAGCAGAAACTTACCCTCATCTTCCTATTGCCATGCACCAAGACCACGGTAACGAGCCAGCAACTTGCTATTCAGCAATGAAGAACGGCTTTACCAGCGTAATGATGGATGGTTCATTACAAGCAGATGCAAAAACCCCCGCAAGTTTTGAGTACAACGTTAACGTTACCCGTGAAGTTGTAAAAGTTGCTCACTCCATAGGTGTTAGCGTTGAAGGTGAACTCGGCTGTTTGGGTTCCTTAGAAACAGGTATGGGTGAAGCTGAAGACGGACACGGTTTTGATGGTAAACTCGACCACTCCCAACTTCTTACCGACCCCGACGAAGCAGTTCAGTTTGTTGAACAAACTCAAGTAGATGCTTTAGCTGTTGCTATCGGTACCAGCCACGGCGCCTACAAGTTTACTCGTAAACCAACTGGCGAAATTTTAGCAATCAGCCGTATTGAAGAAATTCACCGTCGTTTGCCTAACACTCACTTAGTAATGCACGGTTCTTCTTCTGTACCAGAAGATTTGATTGAATTAATCAACAAATACGGTGGTACTATTCCAGAAACCTATGGTGTACCTGTTGAAGAAATTCAAAAAGGTATTAAGTCTGGTGTACGTAAAGTAAATATTGACACAGACAACCGCTTGGCTATTACTGCCGCTGTGCGTGAAGCTTTAGCAAAAGATACAAAGGAATTTGACCCCCGTCATTTCCTCAAGCCTTCTATTAAGTACATGCAAAAAGTTTGTGCTGAACGCTATCAACAGTTTGGAACTGCTGGTAACGGAAGCAAAATTAAGCAAGTGTCCTTGGAGGACTTCGCTGCTAAGTACGCTAAAGGAGAACTTGCGGCGCTCACTAAAGCTGCTGCAACAGTGTAAATAGAGTACTGAGTTGAAAACTAGGTAGAGACGCGATTAAATCGCGTCTCTACAAGGATTTTATTATGGTTATACTACCGGAGAATATTGCCCGACACTTTTAACTGACTTCGGCTGCAACCAATTAAATATTGCTACGGGATATAATCTCCAAATACAAAATCCCAGCAAAAGATTTGAAACAATCTACGCTTCCAGAACTGTGTTTCAGAGATTAGCTTCATAATACGCGCGTTAATAACTAATTAACAATTACTCCAATTAAAAAGTTGTGGCAATACTACTCTGCTAAGATTTTTTTTACCAGAATTGACAAATTTTATTAACATAATATTTAAACTTGTATATTTTGAAAAATAACCTTCATTAATTCAACTTGTGTAAATGGTTTAGTTAAATACCCAGAGGCGCCGACTAATTTTGCTTTAGCTTTATCAACTAAACTTGTTCTTGCAGTCACAATAATTACAGGTGTATTTTTAAAGTATGAGTGCTTCCTCAATAAAGAGCAGAATTCATACCCGTTTAAATTTGGCATCGCGATATCAAGTAAAATTACATCAGGCTTTACACGAATAGTTTGCATTAAAGCTTTTAAAGAATCATTGGATAAAACAATATTAAAAAAACTTTCATCTAAAAAGCTATTAATCGAATCTAATATACTTTGACTATCGTCGATACACATAATTGTGTACTGTTGCTTATAAGAATTTTGATGATTATGTTTAGTTTTTCCTAGATAATTTGTATTATTAGAGGTTTGATTATTTTTATTAGTTTTATGATTATTATATTTATATGCAGTACTTTTATTATCACTCTGAGAACGCGATTCAACGAGAGATAGAATATCCAAACGGCAGTATCTCGGCATTTTCTCAATAAAATTATTAGAAGCTAATTCATAACAACCTTCTTGTAACAACAAAAATGATTCCAAAACTTCCACTGCTATTTCTTCAATAAGCGTTGCAGCTTGAGTTGGACTAAGATATTTTTGATTAACTAACCAGCAAATTGCTAAGTAATCTGGATTGGGTATTGCTTGATTACCAATACCAGTTTCAAAAACAGCTTTTAATCGAGTATATGTTTCGTGATTAAGCGTTGGAACAGTTTGGCTCAGTACTTTTAACTTTTTATAAAGAAGCTCAAACATCCCTGACTCATAGGAAGCGTATACAAGTTTACCTTTCTCCAAGTATATAAGCCAGGAAACTGAGGAGCTAAAAATTTGTAAACAACCAGTAGTTGATGCGTTGACTACTTTGTTTAAAATTAATAATGGCTGTAGTCGTTGGAAAAATCGGTATCGACCAATAGGGAGTGTTTGCATTTTTATATTGATTATAGTAGTTGAAAGTTGCCAATCAAAACAGCAGCCTGTTATACGTTATTATAAATTTATTAATACAGAAGTCAGAAACCTAGTTTCTCCCAGTAAATTCTTTTTAGCAATTTAATATATGTTCGTCAAGACTGCAAGCAAACACTTCAGTATTGTATCAAACATTGATTTTAGCCATAAACATAATTTCCTATACTCGAATAATTATCCGGACATTTTTATAAAATTATTTTTTCTTGTTATCTTAGAAATAATTGCAATATTTTATACTGGTATAGTTGGCAAATTTGAGGTAATAAGCAGTAAATCGTGCGAAAAGTTGAAGCAGTAAAAACCGAAACACACTATACGCGCTTTGTGCTTTACTTCAAGAAGAGAAATTAATTTAAAGGCAACTGTGACTGAATTCTATCTAGAAGTTTTAGATACTGGGGAACGTTTGGACAGCTATTTGGCCTCGGAACTGCCAGATTTATCGCGTTCGCGCGTGCAAAGTCTTATTGAGCAGGGTTGTGTTCATCTGAACAAGCAACCCTGCACGTCAAAAAAGATGATAGTTAAGTTAGGGGATTTGATAACTATTACAATTCCTGAAGCTCAACCTCTTGAACTGAAAGCTGAAAATATTCCACTTGATATTCTTTATCAAGATGACCAGTTAATAATCATTAACAAACCAGCTGGTTTAGTAGTACATCCGGCGCCGGGTCATCCGAACGGAACTTTAGTTAACGCTTTACTCGCACATTGTCCAGATTTACCGGGTATTGGTGGAGTTCAACGTCCGGGTATTGTACATCGTTTAGACAAAGACACCACAGGCGCCATTGTAATTGCGAAAACTGAATTGGCACACCAACACCTGCAAGCACAGCTTAAGGCTAAAACTGCACGTCGTGAATATCTTGGCATAGTTTACGGGGCGCCGAAAACAGAAACTGGCACAATTAATTTACCAATTGGGCGCCATCCAGTAGACCGTAAAAAAATGGCAGTAGTTCCAGTTGAGAAAGGAGGACGCGAAGCTGTTACTCACTGGCAAATACAAGAACGTATTGGAAATTATACACTTGTTCGCTTTCAGCTAGAAACCGGACGTACCCATCAAATTCGTGTTCACAGTACACAAATTGGTCATCCAATCGTTGGCGACCCATTATATAGTTCTGCACGCTCGTTAGGTATAAACTTATCTGGTCAAGCACTCCACGCATGGCGGTTAAAGTTACAGCATCCAGTTAGTCAACAATATATAGAAGTAACTGCGGCACCTCCTCATGAATTTACAAAACTTTTAGAAGCGCTGCGAAGACGCGGTGGGACTATCTAGAAAAAATTTTTCGGCATCTTCCGGATAATTGTGGAACTAGATGAAAATATGATTATAACCTCCCTTTTGTAGTTGCCTAACAAATACCTATGAAAGGTGCCAAAAATTTATATTAAATTATTAAGTTTTACAGCAAACAAATGGGACAAAAGCGACTTCAGGAAGAAACAAAGTAAAACCATCAAAGTAAAAATCAGAACTAAAGTCAGAAATAAATCAGGAAGGCAATCAAACACTGGGGAATGAGAAGTCATTATTTCCCCAGTTTTTTATTAATTTTATTGATGATAATTTTTCCATCTATCGAAAGACATAAGTAACTTTCATAACTGACTGTATTTTTAGTTACATGACATTTTTTCCTATAAATTCTAAATTTTTTTCTCAGCGTAACTTCATCTAATTTTTACAATTTTAGTATTTTTACCCTAGTTTTGTGTATTTTATAATAAGCCTTATCTGTTATAGTTGTTTAACTACTTGTGGGTTGTTACACTTTAAAAACTTAAAAAGTGAAGAAAAGGAACAAATCAAAGTTGTTCTCTTGTATCATGGAAGCATCCCAATGCAAGCAAAAATCTAGCTGTTCTGAATGTAGTATAAACCCTAGCTCTAAAAGCAGGATGTAATCTAAAAGATTTGTAGATTTAAATAAACACTTTACTCGGCTGTTCTCTAGTGATTCATAATTGTAAACTCGCATTTAAGCGAGGGTTTCTGTATAAAGAAACCTAGACTACAATACAAGTATAAGTACTTGTTGTAATTCGGCTTATAGATTTTGGGGTGTGGTAATAAAATTGACAAATAAATCTTTGTCTTTTAAAGAGACGGTTCCGGATAACAGTAAAAAACTCAGATAATTTTATACATAGACTACTTACGTAAAATTACTAAGAGAATAGGAACTTTATGAAATTAACAGAACTAGAACAAAGAATATTAGAGTCTTCAATTATAGTTGCATCAAGCGAGCAGATTTTTTCTGACCTTGGCTCAGAAGCAGTTATTTTAAACCTTAAGTCTGGAGTATACCACGGGTTAAACGAAGTGGGTGCAAGTATTTGGAAGCTGATTCAAGAACCTAGGACAATTAAAGAAATTGAACAGAGACTTTTGGAAGAATATGACGTTGAACCCGAACGGTGTCAAACCGATTTGATAGCATTACTCTCCGACCTTTTAGCAGCAGAACTGGTTGTGATTAAAAATGAAACGACTGCGTAATTTTTTGAAGATGAGCAACCGAGCGCGCGTTCTGTTGTTAACGGCATTAATATTATTAACAGGTGTTCGATTAGGTTTGTTGTTGCTACCGTTTCGTAACTTGTTAAAGCTGATAACAAGTATTAGCAAAGGTTTCTTACACCAAATAGCCATAAACAAAGTTTCTCTTGGTCAGATTGTTTGGGCAGTAAACGTTGTTACTTGCTATATGCCAGGTGGCGCTAAATGCCTTGCGCGCGCTTTAACAACCCAAGTATTAATGAATTGGTGCGGATATAAACCAGAACTCCGTATTGGTGTATCTAAAGGTGAAACTGGAACCCTGGAAGCACATGCTTGGATTGAATATCAAGGACGAGTAGTAATAGGATACCTTCAAGACCTTCCACGCTTTGTTCCTTTACCATCTCTCGAAGGAGTCAAAATATGAGCGGTATCATGGGAATTTACTACCGAGATGGTAGCCCAGTAGAGCGGGAAAATTTGGTGAAGATGGTCGATACCTTAGCACACCGAGGACTAGATGGTGCCGATATTTGGGTTGAGGATTCGGTGGGATTTGCACACCGGATGTTGTGGACTACTCCTGAATCTTTACTAGAAAAGTTACCTTTGGTTAATCGAACCAGCGACATTGCTATTACAACTGATTGTCGCATTGATAATAGGGAAGAGCTTATTTCTGTATTACAGTTTAAAAACTGTCCACCTGATAAAATTACGGATAGTCAGCTAATACTAGCAGCTTATGAGAAATGGGGTGAACAATGTCCGGAGCATCTATTAGGTGACTTTGCCTTCGCAATTTGGGATAAACGACAACAGTCTGTTTTCTGCGCTAGAGACCATTTTGGAGTCAAACCTTTCTATTACTATTTATGTGACTCTGTTTTCGTCTTTGCCACTGAGATTAAAGCAATCTTATGTCTTGCGGAAGTGCCACGTCAGCTTAACGAAGTGAGGATTGGCGATTACCTAACATCAATGTTCGAGGATAGTACTATTACATCCTACCAGTACATCCAACGACTTCCTCCGGCTCATCAAATGACAATAAGCCAAGAAGAAATACAGTTAAAGTCCTACTGGTGTTTAGACCCTAACCGTGAGTTGCGTCTGAGTTCAGATGAGGAGTATGCTGCGAAGTTTCGCGAAATTTTTACCGAAGCAGTGCGCTGCCGTTTGCGTAGTGCCTTCCCCATCGGTTCTATGTTAAGCGGTGGATTGGATTCTTCCTCAATCGTCTGTACCGCAAAAAAACTACTTGTTGAAAAAGGACAGAAATTACACACCTTCTCAGCCATTTTTGACAAGTTGACTGAATGTGATGAGCGCCCCTATATCAACTCGGTTATAGCTCAAGGTGGAATAGAACCACACTATGTCAAGGGAGACGAAATAAGTCCCTTGAGAGATTTAGAGCGTATGTTTTGGCATCAAGATGAAGCTTTTTATGCTCCTAATTGGTCTATGAGTTGGGGGTTGTATGGTGCCATCAAAGAGCAAGGTGTTCGTATTGTCTTAGACGGTTTTGATGGCGATACCACTGTATCTGATGGCTATGGATACTTAAGTGAACTAGCAAGGGCAGGACGCTGGCTGACTTTAACTAGAGAACTCAGGGGAGTAACTAAAATTTTCAACGATTCTTTCTGGGTATGGTTATGGAGTTATATATCACACTATGGAATTAATAAGACAATTTCTAAATATCGAATTTTGAGACTAATACGACGGATTTGGCAAGCATTAAAACGGCTTGGTGGTAACAACGAACAATCTGCTAACAAAGCTGTATTTCTGGCAATCGCTAATCCTGAATTTGTTCAACAGATCGGTTTAGAACAGCGCTATCAGGCTTCGCAAAAATTACAGCCCCACTTAGGTCTAGACGAAAGAGAGCGACATTACCGAAGCATTATTACAGGTCTATCTGCATTCGCGCTTGAAGTAATGGACAAACAGGTTGCTGCCTTTGGTACTGAACTCCGCTATCCTTTCTGGGACAAACGACTGGTAGAATTCTGCCTTTCTTTACCTCCTGAGCAAAAGCTTGGTAGGGGCTGGAACCGAGTTGTGATGCGTCGTGCGATGACTAATATTCTCCCCGCAAAAGTGCAATGGCGCACAGGCAAAACAGATTTCTCAGCCAATCTCTCTCACGGTTTGCTGTTTTTTGAGCAAGAGCGTTTGCAGAAGTTGATTTTCAACGACTTCGGAGCGATTGAGAAGTATGTAGATGTTACCGCTTTACAAGAGATTTATCAACGATTTTTATCCTCAAAATCTCAGGAACAAGGTATGGATGCACGCCTAATTTGGATAGCTGTCTCTCTATCTCTGTGGTTGTCGTACACAGTACAAAGCAGACCCAACGAACTAAGCAGCAAAAAAACTAAAGCCAAGGTGTAATCTTTACAAAATTTGAACTGACATATCAGTTCATTGTCCTGTTGGTTGTTGCCTTACAGGTAAAACCCAACAGCACAGCGAGCCTGGTTGTCACTTATACATTGTGATTACAAGCTAGCTGTTCTCTCGGCTTCTTTTAGAAGCAATTTTTGAATTCAATAAATCCATTAAGGAGGAATCATGACTTTACAAAAGAAATCCTACACAAAACCCGAACTCACTGTTCATGGTGATGTTGAAGTGCTAACCCAAGGGAAAGCATCAGGGAGCAAACTAGATGGTACTTTCCAAACTGGTACTCCAGCTGGCTCTATAACTTTCTCGTAATAGCAATACCTTCGCCAAAAATCTGATTGGCAAAAATGCTTTTGCCGTCAACGTTTCCAGTCAAATAAAATATTGAACCTGTCTGCTAGGCGTTGAACCTAGAGTCCTTAAGCATCAAGGTTTTTAATCTAAAAACCCGGTGTGGAATAACGGGACGGAGTTTTTAGCTAGTCTGGAAATTATAGCGCTTGTTTCTCTTATACGAAAAAACCTTAATTTTACAAGCGTTTATACTACGTTATGACTCATAAATCTGGCGAAGGTATTGAATAGAGGTTTGTTAGTACCGACTGATTGAAGTGAGATACCTAAGTTTCTAGAGCCTAGGTATTGCTTCTCTTAATATCTCTGCTTAGTCACAACCTAAGCAGAGATATTAACCGATAAAAATACAACTTTATACCAATTTAATGTGAAAAGCCTCTGCAAGCACGAATTACCTTTTATGAACTTATAAGTTAAAACTGATTCAATAAATTGAATGAGTTGTATTAAAAATCAAACTGACTATTTATAGGAGTTCGGTAGTAGACAACTAACAAAACAAAGTTAACATATTTAATATCTACCTAAGAAAGCTTTCTTTTGTTAACAAAGCAGAATTTTTTGAGATTTATACCTAAAATGGAGTTGATCAGATGTATGCTTACACTGCTTACGGTTTGGGCGTTTACTCTGCCCTACCTTTACCAGAATTACAAACCTCAAAACAGGTCAAGGTAGATGTAATTATCCGCTTTGGTACAGTAAATTGGTTTCCACCTGAGCCAACTCTATCATGGCGTCACTTTCACATTGATGGCGAGTCCGCATACTTTTACTGGGATGTAGTCGGGAAATTTTTGGTACGAGGAGGAAAAGAGATTATTATCGATCCATTACCCGATGTGGAAGAGGGCATCATTCGCCTACCTTTACTGGGTTCATTGTTAGCGATGATACTTTACCAGCGTCAATATTTAGTGCTACATGCCAGCGCTGTCGCTATTGATGGCAATGCTGCCTTGTTTTTGGGAGCATCTGGGCAAGGTAAGTCAACAATGGCAGCTACGCTTTATGGGAGAGGTCACAAACTGATCACTGATGACGTAGCTGCTATAAACTTGGAGAGCGTCGTCAACCCTATATTAATTCCAGGCTTTCCTCAAATCAAACTTTGGCCTAAAGCTCTGACTGCTGCCTTGGGGGATGATCCAGAAAGCTTAAACAGGATACACTCTAAGGCTGAGAAACGCGCCCGCCCCACTCTTGATAACTTCTTGCAAACGCCACTAACTCTCAAGCGTATCTATGTACTTTGTAAAGGTCTCCGTCCTGAAATTAAACCTCTCCAACCTCAAGAAGGTATAGTCCAACTGATTGCCAATTCTTTTATTCCTATGTTGCTGGGCAATAAATTTCTCCAAAGTTCAAAAGCTGTTTTGCACTTACGTCAATGTAGTAGCCTTGCCAATAATTTACCTATTTGTAGCCTTGAGCGACCTCGCTCCCTTGATTTGCTACCTGATGTTGCACGGTTGGTGGAAGAAGATTTGGCAAGTGAGCTTGAGCCAGCAATAATTTAATTTTCAACTATTGTTTACTATGTCAAGAAAGTTTACTGTTAAATTACGTAGCTCTATCACTCAGCTATCTTACTTGCCACAAACTTTTAGTTTAATCTGGGCTGCATCCCGAAATTGGACTTTAGCTTGGATTATTTTACTAATCTTTCAGGGAGTACTACCTGCTGCTTCTGTTTACCTAACTCGACTTGTAGTGAATAGCATAGTCCGAGTGGTTGGTCAAGGTATTTCTTGGGAAAGTATCCAAACAATTTTAATTCCAGTCGGTTTAATGGCTGGTGTTCTACTTTTAACTGAATTTTTGCAAGGCGCCAGCGAATGGATTAGAACTGCACAAGCCGAATTAGTACAAGATTATATTAGCGGGTTAGTTCACAAACAGTCTATAGCAATTGATTTTGGTTGCTATGAATCATCAGAATACAACGACCGCTTAGAAAGAGCGCGAGAGAGTGCTGGTAGTCGTTCGCTTGCCTTATTAGAAAATACTGGTACTTTGCTGCAGAACAGCATCACGCTTTTTACAGTAGCAGCAATACTAATTCCCTATGGCTTTTGGCTACCGATTATTCTAGTTGCTAGTGCTTTCCCTGCTTTTTATGTAGCTTTTAGTCTAAATTTATATCAGTATCATTGGTCCCAGCGAACAACTATAGACCGACGGCGCCTTCAATATTACGAGTTGCTACTAACCAGCAGTTGGGCTGCTAAAGAATTACGACTATTTAATTTCGGTTCCTATTTTCAATCAGCTTATCAAAAATTGCGGTGCCGCTTACGCAACGAGCAAATGAAACTGATTAAACAGCAAACCCTTAGCCGTGTTGCTGCTGGGTTTATAGCGCTGTTAGTTACTGGTGCTTCTCTTGCTTGGATGGGTCGGCAAGTGTTGCTAGGAATCATTACTTTAGGTGATTTGGCGCTTTTCTATCAAGCTTTTAACCAAGGGCAGAGCATTGTAAAGTCTCTGTTAGGAAGTTTAGGACAGATATACAAAAATAGTTTATTTGTTAGTAATTTATTTGAGTTTTTGAAAATAGAACCCCAAATTGTAGACCCTCCTCAACCCTTGCCTATACCCTCAATACTTCAACGGGGAATTAATCTTCGACAAGTTACTTTCCGTTACCCTGGTAGTACACAAGCAGTATTAGAGAACTTTAATCTTTATATTCCTGCTGGTAAAATTGTGGCGATTGTAGGAGACAATGGTGCTGGTAAAAGCACCCTTATCAAACTTTTGTGCCGTTTTTACGACCCAGAGTCTGGAAGCATTGAGCTAGATGGTAATGATATCCGAGATTATGGTGTTGAAGTATTCCGAAAGTTAATTACTGTTTTGTTTCAAGACCCAATACCTTACTATGTTTCGGTTGCAGATAATATTGCGATGGGTGATTTATCTATAACTCCTAGCCAATCTGAAATTGAAGCATCTGCTAGAGGCGCCGGAATTCATGATAAAATTATGCGCCTACCCGATGGTTACAACTCAATGCTGGGTAAGTGGTTTCCTGGTGGTACTGATTTGAGCGGTGGAGAATGGCAGCGTTTGGCACTAGCAAGAGCTTTCTTGAGAAAAGGCCAGATTATTATCCTTGATGAACCAACAAGTGCAATGGATCCTTGGGCAGAGCATGATTGGCTTGAACGTTTTCGGAAAATGGCAAATGGACGTACTGCAATTGTAATTACTCACCGTTTCACCTTAGCAATGCGCGCGGATATTATTCATGTTATGCGCGCGGGTAAAATCGTAGAATCTGGGAACCACGAGCAGTTACTTGCTCAAGCAGGATTATACGCACAGTCTTGGCAGTCACAAATGGGGTCATGCCATTCGCCTAAATAAAGATACTAAAAATACTTTAAAATAAAAATTGATGAACGAATCAAAAACGATGGACACTAAGACTCGGCGAGAAGTCGAGCTACTGCTATATTGCGCCCGTACTTATATTGAAACTACAACTGCTGAACGAATAAAATATTTACTTAACCAAAGTTTAAACTGGGAGTATCTCATTAGTACCGCCAATTGGCACGGAGTAATGCCGCTTTTGTACTGGAGTCTAAAGAATACTTGTCCCGAATTAGTCCCTAAAGAGCAACTCAAGCGTTTAAGTCAATATTTCCATAGTAATAATTTCAATAATTTAATTTTGACTCAATCGTTACTGAAATTATTAAATTTACTGGAAAGTCATAAAATCCCTGTGATCCCATTTAAGGGGCCTTTACTTGCTGCTTGTGTTTATACAAACTTGTCACTACGTCAAATTAGCGACCTTGACATTTTAGTCCACAAACAAGATTTTCAGAAAACGGTAGATATATTATTTGCTCAAGGTTATAAAACCTTTGTAGAAGTACCTTGGGAAAGTCATCTGGTAGATAAGGATGGCATAACAAATATAGACCTTCATAGTGATATTGTACCCAAGCATCTTTCGTGTGCAATTAGCGAAAATTATTGGTGGGAGAGTTTGGAATGCTTTTCTCTTGCAGGAAACAGTATACCAAATCTATCACCCGAAGCCTGGTTTTTGATTCTTTGTTTAAATGGAAATAAAGAACGCTGGCAAAGATTGAATCGAATTTGTGATGTTGCTGAAGTTATTCGTGCTTATCCAAAACTGGATTGGAACCAGATTATGGAAATAGCAAGCAAACAAGGGTGTAAGCGAATTATTTTTCTCTCACTGCTTTTAGCGGGCAATCTTTTAAATGTATCTGTTCCAGAAACAATTTGGCATCAAGCACAGTCTGATGCTTACGCTCAATCTTTAGCTGTTAAAGTTTGCAAAGAACTATTTAGCGAAAATATAGAAGCTGTTGGTGAGGTTCAAAAAGGTATATTCCATATTCAGACGCGCGAACGCTTGCTGGATAGAATTACCAGTTTTGCTGGTTTAATGGAACATTCAGGTTGGATGAAGCTAACAGAAAATGATTTAGAAGTTCTAACTTTACCAAAATACTTGACTTGGTTGTATTATTTAATACGACCGATTAGAGTGATAAATAAGTATGGAATATCAGCTTTAAAAAATTTAATTATAGGTAGATAATCTGAAATTCGATGGTAGCATAAATCTCGCAACTCGTAGGATAGGCGTCCCGCCTGTCCTGCCATGCAGTTAATAAGCTGTTACTTGAGAAATTCTAAATTAAAAAAATCTTTACTCATCTCTTGTGCAGTGGCCATCCTTGCCCGCTTTGGGGATCAGGACGGGCATCCCTGCCATTGGTGTCAAGTTAAGGTTGGCGCCCATACGTCAACGATAGGTTTTGTGATGAACGAG
>NZ_JBXXZH010000146.1:0-24081 GCF_059640475.1 Calothrix sp. CBUCES-K 9914 | reverse complement strand
GGTAATAGTGGATTATTCTTTTTAGAATGAATCAGCCCTGCCTTCCACGCGGGGGGTTGGGGGATTTAGTTATTTGCAGCTTCATATTAAATCGGTATTAGACATACTATATCGCGAGCGGATTATTCACAAAGATATTAAACCCAGCAATATTTTAATTAATCCCGAAACCAAACAAGTTAAATTAATTGACTCATGAAGCAATGGAAATGTACGAACTTGCAATTTCTGGTGCTAAACAAAACCAATACATTCAAAGTGATTAAAGAAAATAACTGTAGTAAAAATTAATAATAAGCAGGACTTACGCAACTGGCACAATCTTTGCTCCAAGCTGAAGAACCCGACCAAGGTCATCAGCGTTTCGCCAGATTTCCATTACCTTCCCACCAACAATCCAAAAAATGAACATAGCACTAAAGGTTTGCTGCCTACCAAAAGCAGGTATTCCAAGGAAACTTTCCTGAACACAAGTATTAGTCGCTCGCACTACAACTTTGTCACCTTCAGCAATTATATCTTCAATCGTCCATTTTTGTTCGATAGACCCAAATGTTTGAAATAGTTCACGAATTCCTTCCGCCCCAGAAGAAAGCTTTGGTGGTCCTCCGTGCATTCTCCAAGTCGGAGCAGTCATTTCGCAAATTTCTTCAATTTTATGCTCGCTTACCAATTCAAGCCAGCGTCGAGCAATCACTTTGTTGTCTTCAATGGAAGACACCGCTACTTGGGGATTTTCAGTGGAATTAATAGTTTTATCTGTCATATATAGTCTCAATTACTAATTTTTTGGAAAAAATCCAAGTTACTAACTACAATATATAATCAAGCATTTTCGGATGCTAGCAAAAATAAAGGCGCTTTTGGTACTAACTTAAATTATAATGTATCATGATAACCAATTTATCAGTATAAATTTAGCAAGTAAGTAATTTTTATTACTTTAAATTTCATTTGTCTAAACAAGCAATCTTAGCCGTTTACCGTTATCGCGCGCTAAACGAATAAGATATTGACGGGTTGCACGGTCAATTTTAAAATAGCCGCAAAAACTATTAATAACTTGAGCATGTTGTGCAATTAATCTGCCACGTAGCTTATTAAACTTAACATTACCGGAGTATTTACGTGTTAAAATTATCACTGGTGCAAACATATTCTTTTGTACTCCTTTTTTCAAGTTGTAAGTTTTCTAGTTGGTTGTAATATCAGTGTCGCTAGTTGCATTGGTTTGTACCAGTAAACACAAAGGTTTTAAACGCTAAGTTAAGTTTTGTAACAGATTTTTTTGAGAGCCAGTATTCAATCCCTTTTGGAGAAGATTGTCAAGCACCTATGTTAGTTAAGTTGTATAAAATATAAAGGAATTCCTTAACTTAGCTTAAAACCAGTAAAATTAATTTCTGTAAAGCATTGGTTCTTCTTACCCTATGGAAGTCTCCAAGCAAAGACGCAGACGTGGTGTAATTCTTAGCCTCCAGGGATGGAAAAAACTGACTGAGGCTAAACATCAGGCTGAAATTTTAGAAAATTATGGCGCCAGGTTAACTCTCGAAGAACTAAGCGCGCGGACTCAACTTGCTCCTTTTACTGTTTCTAAAGTGATGGCAAGGGAAGAAGGAGTAGATAAGCAAACCTTAGAATATTTCTTTAGAGCTTTTGGGCTAAATTTAACGAAAAATGACTTTGTAAAGGGCGAGAGTGGAAATGTGGAAGTGTGGGAGAGTGGGAGTGTAAAAGTTCACACCCTCACCCTCTCACCCTCTCACCCTCTCACAGATTGGGGTGAAGCGGTAGACGTTACGATTTTTTTTGGACGCGCGCAGGAGCTTGCACTTTTAGAAGATTGGATTTGTAATGATAATCGTTTGATTTTGCTGCTGGGAATGGGAGGAATTGGTAAAACTTCTCTATCTATAAAGTTAGGGCAGCATATCCAAGAGAAATTTGAGTTTGTAATTTGGCGTAGTCTTCGCAATAGTCCTAGTTTAGGAGATTTGCTTGCCAGTCTACTTCAATTTTTTGCCAACTCTAAACCCGTTAATTTATCAGAGAATATTAACGAACGTTTAACACAAGTAATGGCACATTTGCGTGAGCATCGCTGCTTGGTGATTTTGGATAATGTAGAATCAATTTTAGCTTCCGGCGCCCGTTCGGGTCATTATCAAGTATCTTATGAGAATTATGGAGAATTTTTCAAGCTAGTAGGAGAAACGAGCCATAATAGTTGTGTTGTGTTAACAAGTCGGGAAAAGCCACAGGAAGTTGCGACCCTTGAAGGTGATGCTCTACCAGTTAAAACATTACAATTAAGTGGTTTACAAGAGAATGCAGCCCTTGAATTAGTAAGAAGCAAAAGTGTTTTTTATGGTTCAGATGCCGAATGGCAAGACTTGATACAACATTATGCAGGTAATCCTTTAGCCTTAAAAATTATTGCAACGAGTATTCAAGAACTATTTAACGGTGATATAAAAGAATTTCTTGCCCAAGGGACAAAAGTATTTGGTTCTATTTACGACTTATTGTCACAGCAATTTCACCGTCTTTCTGTTCTCGAAAAAGACTTGATGTACTGGATATGTATTAACAGAGAACCAGTAACCTTAGCAGAATTGCGCGCGGATTTAGTACTACCTGTATCATCAATGAAGCTTTTAGAAGCTTTAGAATTTTTAACTAGAAGAAATTTAATAGAAAAAACAACACTTCCCCATACCTCATTACAATTCACTCTTCAACCTGTAGTAATGGAATATGTAACAGAACAACTGATAGAACAAATATCTTTGGAACTCGTAGAGACGCGATTAATCGCGTCTCTACACTCAGCACTCAGCACTCAGCACTCATCACTCCTTAACACCCATGCTATAATTAAAGCCACGGCAAAAGATTATATTCGTATTGCTCAAACAAAATTTATTCTTCAACCTGTAATTGAGCAATTACTATTAAAACTACGAACAACAGAATCAATAGTAACTCAACTAGTAAGGGTCGGTTCACAAATATCTTGCGAATCAACGCCAAATATCAGTATACCTACCTCGTCTGAACCTGGTTATGCAATTGGGAATATTATTAACTTGTTGAATCACTTACAAGTAGATTTGACAGGTTATGATTTTTCTTATCTAACTATTTGGCAAGCATATTTACAAGATACAGCTTTAAAACAAGTTAATTTTACTGGTGCCGACTTATCCAAATCGGTATTTGCCAAAACTTTTTCGACAGCAATGTCAGCAGTGTTTAGTCCAGATGATAAAATTTTGGTAACAGGTCATACTGAAGGTTCTATTTCACTGTGGGATAGTACTAGCGGTCAACATCTAATTAAATTTCAAGGGCATTTTGCTCCAATATGGTGTATTAACTTTAGTCCAGATGGTAAAATACTAGCTACTGGCGCCGATGATAAAGTAATTAAGCTGTGGGATATAACTACAGGTGATTTAAAAATAATAAAAACTTTGGAAGGATATAAAAGTGGAGTTTTTTCAATTGTATTTAGCGATGATGGCAAAACATTAATTAGTAGTAGTACAGATAATTCTGTCAGAGTCTGGGATATTAACACCGGGCAATGCACGATAAAAATATACCGCGAAAATCAGGAAAATCCAGTATCAATAACTTTTGCAGCCCTAAGTCCAGATGGTTCCATAATTGCCACTTGCGGTAAAAGTAATGATATTACCTTATGGGAACTGAAGACAGGTAATTGTATAAAAACTTTGCAAGGACATAGCGACTGGGTTATGTGGGTGGCATTTAGCGCGCGCGGGTTACTTGCTAGTAGCAGTTTAGACTCGACTATTAGACTTTGGGATATAAACCAAGGTACTTGTGTTGGAGTTTTGCAAGGACATACCAATGGAGTATTAAGAGCAATATTTGTTGGTGATGGAAGTACCCTCGCAAGTTCGAGCATCGACCGCACAATTCGTCTCTGGGATATTACTAGCTTTGAATGTATTAAAACTTTGTATGGACATACAAATTCGATTAATACTATCGCTGTTAATTCTCAAGGAACTTTGCTAGCTAGTGGTGGTGATGACTTCTCAGTAAAGTTATGGAGTATCTTAAATGGAGAATGTGTAAGAAGTTTCAAAGCCAGAATTAACTGGGTTGGCGCCATTGCTTTTCATCCAAGTGGCACAATAATTGCTAGTGGCAACGAAGATTGTATCGTTAGACTTTGGCATTTGAATGGAGGGCACCGCAATTTAATTGGACACACAGATTTTATTTTTTCAGTAGCATTTAGTCCAGATGGTTGTAGCTTAGTTAGTGGTGGCGCCGACCAAACTATTAGATTGTGGGATGTACAGACGGGTAATTGTATTAAAATATTGCGGGGACACTCTGGTATGGTGACAGGAGTTGCCGTTAGTCCAAATGGTCTAGTTATAGCGAGTAGCAGCTACGACCGTACTGTTAAACTTTGGGATATTGCAACAGGTCAACTTCTGCACACATTTCCAGAACACATTGCCATGTCTGTAACTTTTAGCCCTGATGGGAGAACTTTAGCAGCAGGTAGCTTTGATGATACCGTTAGAATTTGGGATTTAGAAACTAAGCAGTGTTGTTTAACTTTAAAAGGACACCTTTACTGGATTTGGCGAGTTAGCTTTAGTCCAGATGGTGCTACTATTGCCACTGGGTGTAGTTCCGACCACACAATTAGACTGTGGAGCGCGCGCACAGGTGAATGTATACATATACTCTCAGCACATCAAGATTGGATATGGGCAACTGTCTTTAGCCCAGATGGTAAAACCCTTGCTAGTTGTAGTAGTGATGGCGCCATTAAATTTTGGGATGTAACAACAGGTTGCTGTCTGAAAATATTAGAAGTTGCAGCAAATACCTGGGTTATGTCTCTAGCTTTTAGTCCGGACGGTCGGACGTTAATCAGTGGAGATACAAATGCTGCTATTCAAGTTTGGAACGTGGAAACATTTGGACGTATTCAAACTTTAAAAGCAGAACGACTTTACGAAGGAATGAATATTTATGGCGCCGCAGTTTTAACAGAAGCACAAAAACAGACGTTATTTGCTCTTGGGGCAGTTGAAAACGAGCCTTGTAGCATAGGCGTCTCGCCTGTGCAGTAATGTATTTTTTTTAACCACAGAGAGGGTTAGAAAAATCCACCCTTCAAAGCTTGCCAGATGCCGAAAACTTAGTAAAACAAGGAAGAAAATTTTATGAAACTGAACAGTTTGCTTCTTCGACTACAATTTGGCAACGCGCGGCTCTAAAAATTGCTGGTATGCCTTTAGAGCGTAAAACTTTATAGATAATACTGTTTAATTATATATAGGACTACTATTTGATTTTTGAATAAAATCTAGGTATCTTACTAATGTATTAAATACTCAGTAATGGTACGTTACTAAAACTATGGTATACTCAGTGTGTAAACATGCCTATCATAGTTCTCAAACATGATTACCCAAAAAGTCAGCTTGTGGGGCAACTCTCTTGGAATCAGGCTTCCGCAAAGTATTATTCAGCAGATAGGATTAAAACAAGGAGACTTGGTAGCCATTTCAACCGAGGAAAATAAGATTATTTTATCTCCGGCAAGACCCAAATATAACCTTGATGAATTGCTTCAAAATGTCACCCCAGACATGCAGCATGATGAGATAGACTGGGGAGAGCCTGCGGGAAAAGAAAATTGGTAAAGATCGATGGGCGCGTTCCCGAACGTGGTGACATTATCCAATTGGAACTCAATCCCCGCACTGGTAGTGAGCAGGCAGGCTATCGCCCCGCCATTATAATTTCGCCATTAGCTTATAACCAAATTTCTAAGATTATCATGGTTTGTCCCATTACTAGCCGCAAGAAGGGATGGCCGTTTGAAGTCGAATTGCCAGCCCAAATGCAGACTTATGGTGTCGTATTAGTAGATCAACTTAGAGCAGTTGACTGTAGTGCTAGAAAAGCGGTTTTTGTTGAAACAGCCCCTTCTGAATTGATTGATGAAGTTATAGCGAGGTTAGAGCCGCTTCTAACCTGATACATTAAACTGAATTGTCTTAAGGCATTAGACGAGCGCGCCGATTGACTTTTCAAGCTGGACAGCATCGGAAAACTCGTAGGTACAACAGCATCGGGTAGAGGTGGGAAGTTAATAAACGCTCTACTCCAGCAGTTTCCACAAATTCTACTAAATCTCAACAGCCCCGATTGTAGAAGCTACTGGTTGGGTGAAAAGTGCCAATGGCGATGTAGTTCTCACAGTTGAGGCGCCCACCGCTACGCCCCGTAATTCCTGGCATCAAATAACTGATTGCCGTGCATTAAATCAGCAGCAAGAGCGTTGATCTAGTGGAAGTAGTGCCTTACATACACCTGCAAGAGAGCAGATAGTTCCTGCCAAAAAAAGTTGAATGCGGTGTACCCTAAAGTTTCTACGCGCGCTTTAAGATTAATTCTCGATTAAAGTTTCTGCATCATGTAAATTTTCTAAAACCTGACAGAGAGACAAAGAGTAAAAAAAGAATGATGATGTAATCAATTACACTAATCATGATTCTTGCTGAATTGATAAAAGACTTGATTTGAGGGCAGCACCCCAACTTCGATTAACATCATAAAACTGCTGCTGAAGTTTCAAACAAGCAAGGCGCTTTTTTTCATAGGTATTGGAATTGCTATACAGTTCCAATATTGCCTGTGCGTATGCCTCTGGATTATCGGGTGGAACTTCTATTGCAGCAGAACGCACGTAGGACAAGGCTGGGCAAACAGCAGAAGTCACTACCGGACGACCAGACAAAATGCTTTCGGCAACGGCACGATTGAAACCCTCGATAAAATCGCTACGGGTCGGTACTATCAGAATGTGGGTTTTCCCAAAAATTTCTTGCATTTGTTGTTTATTACAATACCCATGAAAGATAAAAAATCTATCTAAGGAGTCTTGCATTACACTCTGACGTAGAGAATCTAATGCTGTACCTGAACCGCAAATATCAAAAATAATGTCTTTTATTCCCTGTTTTGATATTTTTCTAGCAACTTCTAGCAAGTCAAAGACACCTTTATCGAACTCAATACGACCAACAAACAAAACCCGGAAAGGTAATAATTCTTTAGAGCATTCCTTTTCTTCGGTGGTGACTTGAAAACTTCGTTCGGGCGGAGGTGCAATATTGTCAAAGTAACCGCGTTGATACGTTGGGTTGAATTCATAAATAGATTGATTTCGGTATTCTGTCAATTTTGCAACTTGTTCAGCAATATCACGTGAGACTACATGTATGCTATGACACGATGATTGGAATAAGCTGCGACTTAACTTCATAACAATTCTTTCACCGGAAGTTTGTTCTCGATACTTACGCCACAAAGTACAGTGAAGACACGGAATGACTTTGATTCCAATCCAATCAAACAGTAATAACACAAACCAATATGTTGTACCGCTAGCTAAAAACGCAACATTTGCACGAAAGCGAATTGCTAGAGTTAATAACTGCAATCCGCGTAACAGTTGACGTAGGTGATAAAAGACACCAGACGCATTCGCAAGGAAAACTGGACGACGTTCAACAATAAAGTTCTCGTCTTTAATAATTTCAGCCGCAAAAGATTCTGCGATAACGTAGCCTTTTGCATCCAAGCTTTTACAGACTTCGTAAAATTGACTAGAGTAAGTCATCGATACTTGGGACAAAGAATCTTCACCTTTTCGCCAAGATTTGTATGAATCTATAACATTTTCTGGACCCAGTGCGTATAGAATTCGTAGCTTTTTTGACATATGATAACAAGAATTGATCCTTGAAATACCTGTCCACTTATCATAATTAAAAGCTAAGAATTTATACAACTATTTACAAAAATTTATAATAAAAAAGTGAATTGGGAGTCTAGCTTTTTAGGCGTTGGTGGTATGGAAAAGCACAAAGTACATAGATATAGCCTCAGTACTTTTATTTGAAAGACAAAAGCCCCTTGTGTTTTGAACAGAAAATATTTTTAAAATGAAAACATAATTCATTTAATAAAGATATAGCTTCAGTATTAAGGTGTCTGAATCGGAGTATCTCAGTGTTCTGTGTCGGCTTATTGCCCCCAATGGGTGCTCGCCACTGTTCAATTGCTGTTAGCATATCTAGGTTAGGAGGTAAGTTGCCAGTAATTTCTGTACTGGGACGTTTGCCCTCTTCCCCAATCTCCAACGTCATCCGCACTCCGAGTTCCAAATCGCCATCTAGCTTTAGAACAACTAATTTCCTCACTTGCAGCACCCCCCTATTGTTGTTAACAGATAATAAAATCTTCTACAACACTGATATCCCCTAAAGCAACTTTAATGCTAAAGCGTTCTCCAGCTGCCCCACTAAATTCTAATTGAATATTCTTATTGCTGCTTCTGGTTTGGGCTTCCATAACAGATAATCCCTCAAAGTCTAATATCATTAACTGGAGATTTGGCGGCAAATAATCTTGTCCGCTTTGAGGATGTATTTCTACAATAATATCCATTTCCTCTTCGTTATCTTCTGGAAGTGTAACAACTAAAACGACTCCTTGCTCGGTCAAAGTTCCAAAATCAATTAGCTTACCCCTACTAACAAAAGTATTATTATTACTTCTCAAGCTCCAAGCTGGTAAATTAGCTTGAGTACTTAAAACAGTTTCAACTTCTTGCCAACCTGCCTCAACAATATTATCGAACCATTGTTTTAATTTAATTAACGTGTGATTTTGGGTGTGTAGAGACGCAATATATCGCGTCTCTACATCTAAATATTCTAGAAAATCTTCTAAAGATTGCAGTTGACTAATTGGCAGTAAATCGCTTGTCACTTCCTTAACAAATCCTAGCAGCTTTGCCTCTCGATATGATTTAATAATCTGTACAACTACATAGCCAATTCGGTCTGACTGTACTTCTTCTGGTATATAAACAAACTTTTCTCCTTCTAAAATTGGACGACACTCTAAGGCGCCTAAATTCTTTAACGACAAATCAGCGACATCCATAAGTGTCTGCTGCACTGGGTTCCAACTGTCGCTGTTCTCTAAGTCAGTCTCAAACCCCATGTATTGTAAGTATGAATTAACAAAAGATACAGATAAGATATTAAGACGGACTCGTTCGCCTTTTTCAGGTGTAGCTTGTTGTTTACATAGCTGCTCGGCACGGCGCCTAGCATCCGGAGATATAGGCCTTGTAAATGTTAAAATGTCTGTGATATTATTCATAATTTGTTAGTCCTCTGGTGATGTTATAGTCCAAGATTTAGTTAAAGATAAAGATATTCGGCTCTTGCGTACTTAGCGTGCTAATTTAGGGAAAAATAAGCTTAAAAACCTTGCTGGGCTTATCTTACAGCTATTATTACCTTCAGAACGGTATTCTTGTCCAAAATTAAAAATAAAAGCGAAAGTCAGGTTTATCCAGGTTTATGGTTGGATGTTAAAGCATTGCTTGCAGGTGATATGGCAAAGGTTTTAGCTGTGCTACAACAAGGATTGAGTAGTTCCGAGTATGTAAGTTTTTCACAAAAATTAGCAAAGCCATAGATTAAATAGGCGCCTTCTACAACATAATGGTAAGCTAGTTGCAGTGTTTATATAAGGTATTCTTATCATTGAAGCCGAAATCTGATGTTAGCAGGCGCCTATAGCAGGGAAAGATAAGTTTAATCTTTATAAGGATATTTCATATATTTACCTATGCTAACTCATAACATTTCTGGGTATCGGCTGACAGAACAACTTTATGATGGTTCTAAAACTGTAGTTTATCGAGGACAACGGGAAGTAGACAATAAACCTGTTGTGATCAAGCTTCTTAAAAATCCTTACCCAAATTTTATGGAGTTGTTGCAGTTCCGCAACCAGTACTCAATTACCAAAAATCTAGAAATACCGCTTATTGTTCGTCCTTTGTGCTTAGAAACTTATCAAAATGCCTATGCGTTGGTAATGGAAGATTTTGGTGGTATATCTCTACGGGAATGGTTAACGAATGTAGAAAAGACTCATGTAACGCTACCTCTACATGAGTTTCTAACTATCGCGCTACAGTTAACGGATATTTTAGATGGACTTTATCGTAACCGAATTATTCATAAAGATATAAAACCTGCAAATATTTTAATACACCCAGAAACAAAGCAGGTTAAGTTAATTGACTTTAGTATTGCCTCTTTATTACCCAGAGAAACCCAAGAAAAACAGAATCCTAATATATTAGAAGGTACATTAGCTTACCTTTCACCAGAACAAACGGGAAGGATGAACCGGGGTATTGATTATCGGGCTGATTTTTATGCGTTAGGTATAACTTTTTATGAACTATTAACAGGAAAATTACCATTTGAAGTTGATGATGCAATGGAGTTAGTGCATTGTCATCTTGCTAAAAACCCAATTAGTGTAAGCGAAATTAATTCGGAAATACCCTTAGTTGTATCGAAAATAATCGATAAATTAATGGCAAAAAATGCCGAGGATAGATATCAAAGTGCATTAGGATTAAAGTCGGATTTAGAAAATTGCTTATGTCAATTAAAACAAACAGGAAAAATATCAGATTTTGCAATTGCACAGCTAGATGTTTCTGATAGTTTTGTCATTCCCGAAAAGCTTTACGGTCGCGAACAAGAAGTACAAACTTTGCTCTCAGCATTTGACCGCGTTGCAGAAGGGAATACCGAATTGATGTTGGTAGCTGGATTTTCTGGCATTGGCAAAACAGCAGTAATTAACGAAGTTCATAAGCCTATTGTGCGGCAGCGTGGCTACTTTATCAAGGGTAAGTATGACCAGTTTCAACGCAATATTCCCCTATCTGCTGTTTTGCGAGCATTTCGCGATTTAATGGTGCAATTGCTGAGTGAAAGTGGTGCCGAGTTCACCCGTTGGAAAACAGATATTTTAGAAGTTGTTGGGGAAAACGGTCAGCTTCTCATCGACGTAATTCCAGAACTCGAATATATTATTGGGTCTCAACCTCCCGTAATAGAACTATCAGGAACGGCAGCACAGAACCGCTTTAATCTTTTGTTCCAGAAGTTGATTAATATTTTTACCACACCAGCGCATCCATTAGTAATTTTTCTCGATGATTTACAGTGGGCAGATGTTGCGTCGCTGAAGTTACTGCAACTGTTACTTAATGATGCAGAAAATTTGCTAATTTTAGGCGCCTACCGTGATAACGAAGTGTCAGCAACTCATCCGTTGATGTTGACAATTGATGAAATTAACAAAGCTGGGGCAATAGTAGGGACAATTACGCTGCAACCGTTGAGTTTAGAAGATACAAATCAGTTGGTTGCCGATACACTTAATTGTTCTAATTCGGTTGCTGAACCACTAACTGAGTTAGTAGTGCAAAAAACTAAGGGTAATCCCTTCTTTACTACACAGTTTCTGAAAGCACTGTATCAAGATGGTTTGATTGTGTTTAACCGTCTTACCTCTCTAGAGAAAGGAGAGAGCGGAGTTGGAGGGTGGCAGTGCGATATTGCCCAAATACGCAGACTAGCGCTAACCGATGATGTTGTGAAGTTTATGGCAACCCAGTTGCAAAAACTGCCACAGCAAACGCAAGAAAAGTTAAAGCTAGCAGCCTGCATTGGCGCCCAATTTAATTTACAGACATTAGCAATTGTATTGCAACAAACGGAAGCAGAAACTGCTGCTGATTTGTGGAAAGCTTTGCAGGAAAGCTTTATTTTACCAACAAACGAAGTTTATAGGTTTTATCAATCTAACTATCAATCTTCGTGCGAGTTGTCAATAACGCAAGCGGAAGTAACGCCAACTTATCGCTTCTTGCACGACCGTATCCAGCAAGCAGCGTATTCTCTAATTCCAGAGTCACACAAGCAAATCACTCATCTACAAATTGGGCAACTTTTACTACGCAATACCTCCAAATCTGAACAAGATGAAATTTTTGAAATTGTCAATCAACTTAATATTGGCGCCAAATTGCTGTCGTCAACTGCTGACCAGGAGGAATTAGCACAGTTAAACTTTCGTGCTGCACAGAAAGCTAAAAGTGCTACGGCATATGAAGCAGCAGCTACCTATTTACAAGTTTGTTTAGATTTATTAGGTGATAACTGCTGGCAAAAACATTATGCCTTTACCTTAGATATTACAACAGAAGCGGCTGAAGTTGCTCTTCTTATGGGTAACTTTCACATTATGGAACAGCACATCTCAGGTGTGATTAACAATGCCAAAATACTGCTAGATACTCTTAAAGTGTACGAAACAAAAGTTTCCGGTTACATTATTCAACAGCAGCCAGCAGAAGCATTGAAAACAGCGCTAATTGTGTTGGAGAAATTAGGTTTAGAGTTTCCGGAATTCCCAACACCCGAAGATATTCAATTTCATATAGCTGAAACAATGGCAAATGTTGGTGAGTCGATTGCTTCACTGATTAATTTAGCAGAAATGACATCACCTTCAAGTATAGCTATAAGCCGTTTACTAGCTAAAGTGTTGTCACCTGCTTACATTGCCAAACCGATGCTTTTACCGATTCTATTATGTAAAAGCATTAATTTGTTTATTCAAGAAGGAAACGCATCTGCCGCAGCGTTTGTTTACTCCTACTTTGGTAGTGTTCTTTGTATTGGTGGCAATATTCCTGATGCTTATGAATTTGGAGAACTTGCTTTACAGATGTCATCCAAGTTTGATTGTCAAGAATATTATCCTCGTGCGGTTTGTAGCGCACAATTCTTTATTCGACATTGGCAAATTCATGTTAAAGAAACAATTAAGCCACTACTTGAAAGCTATCACATGTGTTTAGAGAGCGGCGATTTAGAGTTTGCAGCTTGGAGTGTTGTTAATTACTGCTGCTACAGCTACTTTGTCGGATACGAACTGAGTAATTTGCAGCAACAAACCAAAACTTATGCTCACGCTATTGCCCACATCAAGCAGGAAGCGGCTTTTAGCTATACCGGCATTTTCCAACAAGCTATGTTGAATCTATTAGAAAATAATGTTGCTTGGAGTGAATTAGAAGGAGAAGGATTCAGTGAAGCAAAAACGCTGCCGATATATCATGCAGTAAATGATCAATTAGGTTTGCTTTTCATATACCTCAACAAGCTAATATTGTCTTATCTGTTTGGTGAGGTAGAGGAGGCAATTGCTAATGACCAACAAGCAGCAAAGTATTCTTCTGCTGCTGCTTCCTGCTTATGCACACCTCTTTTTTATTTCTATGATTCGCTGGTTCAACTGATGGCTTATTCTCAAACGCCTTTAGAAGAACGCGCGTCACTGCTTCAACGAATAACCACAAATCAAACGCAGATGGAGCAATGGGCATATTATGCACCTATGAATCACCTGCACAAATGGCATTTAGTAGAGGCGGAAAAATATCGAGTTTTAGACAACTGGGCTAACGCAATCAACCACTACGATTGTGCCATACTAGGAGCTAAAGAAAATGGCTATGTGAATGAACAAGCTCTTGCTGAGGAACTAGCCGCCAAATTTTACCTCAACTGGGGTAAAGAAAAAGTTGCCGCAGGCTATATGCAAGAAGCTTACTACTGCTACGCACGCTGGGGCGCCAAAGCCAAAGTGCAACAATTAGAAAACCTGTATCCTAGCTTACTTGCTCCTATCCTACAACTTAGGCAAATCACAACAGCAAATACCGTCAAAGCTACAACCTATCCTACAATATCAGCAGCAGCCACCACCGATAAAACTTCCAGCAGCATCTCTAGGACGTTAGATTTAGCTACTGTTCTCAAAGCTTCCCAGACTCTCTCTAGCGAAATTGAACTAGAAAAATTGCTAGCAGCGCTATTACAAATTGTCATGGAAAATGCTGGAGCCGACAAAGGCGCCTTGGTAATGCCACGAAATGAGTTATGGGTAGAAGCGATTGCTGTACTGGAACAACCCACACGAGTAAAATCAACCCCCTTAGCTGAAAGTTTTGATGTACCAATCGCTCTAATTCGTCGTGTCAGACATAGTAAACAACCAGTAGTAATAGCTAATGCAACAGCAGACTCCGATTTTGCAGTTGACCCTTACGTGTTGGAAAAACGCCCCAATAGCATCCTTTGCACCCCCATCGTTCACCAGGGCAAATTAGTTGCTATCTTATATCTGGAAAACCGTTTAGTAAAAGGCGCCTTTACAGTCGAGCGCGTAGAACTTTTGAATTTACTTTGTGCCCAAGCTGCGATTTCTCTAGATAATGCTCGTTTATATGCTCAAGAGCAAGAAAAATCTCAAAAGCTAGAGCAAGCACTAAAAGACTTACAGCAAGCACAATTGCAAATCGTGCAAAGTGAAAAAATGTCTGCTCTAGGTAACTTGGTAGCAGGAGTTGCACACGAAATCAATAATCCCGTAGGTTATCTGGCAGGTAATATTCAACCTGCGCTAGACTACACCCAAGATTTATTTGGATTGTTAGATTTGTATCAAGAGAAGTTTCCTAACCCTGGACAGGATATCGAGGATGAAATCGAAACCATTGATTTAGGATACCTGCGGCAAGATTTACCCAAACTTATTGACTCAATGAAACTAGGTGTTGACCGCATCAAAGCTATTAGCACTAGCTTACGCACCTTCTCGCGCGCTGATAGCGACTATCCCTTTGCCTGTAACCTACACGATGGAATTAACAGCACCATTTTGATTCTCAAACACCGTCTCAAAGCGAATGAAAATCGCCCAGCAATTGAAGTAATTAGTAATTACGGTAATTTACCGCAAGTGACATGTTTTCCTGGTCAATTAAATCAGGTATTTATGAATTTACTTGCTAATGCCATTGATGCTTTAGAAGAATTTAATACTGGACGTAGCTTTGCGGATATTCAAGCAAACCCTAACCGTATTACTATTACGACTCAATTTAACTCTGATACAAAGCAAATCAGTATTAGTATCAAAGATAATGGGGTTGGTATGAGCGAAGAAGTCAAACAAAAAATATTTGACCATTTATTTACAACTAAAGCAGTTGGAACAGGAACAGGATTAGGATTAACTATTGCTCGTCAAATCGTTGAAGAAAAGCATCGAGGTAAATTACATTGTATTTCCGTTGTCGGAGAAGGAACAGAGTTTATTATTGAAATTCCTGCTTATGATTCTTAATAATACACTGTAGAGACGAATGTTGCTTACTTAACGAATTAATGGTGCGTGAAAGCACTGTATTTGGCGTGCTTATTGCTTGATAGTAATAGCTTTCATGCACCCTACCCTTCAGCGCGTTGGCGCCTCAAAATGCTTAAGTCAGTGACATCACCGAATGCCACTAAGAATACCCTATTGTTGGTAGGCGCCGACTTCAGATTGAAGACCTATTTTGCGTAATTAATACGGTCTCTACAGTGGAATGTCACTTACTTAAGCGCGCAAAACTTAATCTAACTGTAGGGTTCCGCAAAGCCTCCACCCTACAGTTCGCAAAGTTTGTACTATTCGTCTCTATAGTGGAATGTCACTGACCAGCCCAGTCAAGGTTATGTAAATAACGGCTGAAAGACTGTAACAATAAGACTTTACAAGAAATATGTATAAAAATTCATTTTTACAAACACCATAGTTACTAATAAGAACCCCAAAAAAGATGACTTTTTAGCCATCTTTATAGTGATTTTGGGTGTCGAATCGGTAAGTGATGCTGAAAAAAGGGCGCCATTTTTGATTATGATTATTGAGAGTAATTATTATTTAGTTGTAGTAAATTTGCTACCAACCCAGATTATGTGGCTTTCACCAATCTTTGAACGTTTTGTAGAAAAAAGTCCTATCACGGTAATCATTCGAGCGATGATGGAAGTCGTGTTGGTGGACAACGAACTTGATGATTTATTCAATCGAACTGCTCAAACTGGTTACACAAGAGAATTGCTATTTTCAACTTTGGTTAAAATGATGACCGAAGTTGTATGCAGTACTAGCCAAAGTATCGGCTCAGTATATAAAGAGATGGCTACTTCTATTGGTGTATCACTCGTCAGCAGTTTACGATAAGCTTAACCCTCTTTTGTCACTCTCGTGGTAGTATAATCAGTGACACACTTTAAAAGCATTGCCAGTCCTATGGTAGAGCCTCGCCAACCAGTATCGACAGTCAAATTTATAGACGAATACTGTCAAATTTATCAAAACATATTCCCAGAAGTTAGAAGCTTTGAGGCTTTTAAGTACCTGCACATGGGTATGGTATCTGACATAAAACGTAAAACTTTACCGTCAATAGCAAAGGTTGTAGGGCTAGAGAACCATCAACCACTACATCATTTTTTAACAGAATCACCTTGGAATGTAGAAAAATTAAGGAGACAAAGATTAGAATTAATATTATATATACTTCAAGGGCGCCCAATAATACTTATTATTGATGAAACAGGGGATAAGAAAAAAGGAGATACAACGGATTACGTCAAACGACAATATATTGGAAATTTAGGTAAAACGGATAATGGCATTGTTGCAGTTACGGCATATGCTGTCTTATCTGGAATGACGTTTCCTCTCTTATTTGAAGTTTATAAACCGAGAGAAAGACTGTTGAGCGGAGATAAATACCTAACTAAACCTGAAATCGCAGCAAAAATGATAAAAAAATTGCGCGCGATGGGATTTAAATTTAATCTTGTCCTAGCAGATAGTTTGTATGGAGAGAGCAGTCAGAATTTTATTAAAATACTAGATGACTTCAATCTAAATTTTATTGTTGCAATTCGCTCAAACCACAAAGCATGGGGAGTTACAGACTCAAAATTCAAATATTCAGAGTGGCACAGATTCAAGCGCGTTTTCTCAGATTTGAGTTCTGAGGACAGATATATAAGAGAGATTATTTGTGGTGATAATCCGGAAATCAAATATTGGCAAATCACAACTGATAAAGAGGAACTTCCAAAAAATACAACTTGGTACGTGATGAGTAAATTTCCGAACATTACACCCAGAGAAGTCGGTAATTTTTATGGTTTGAGAACTTGGGTAGAATATGGTTTAAAGCAAAGTAAAAACGAACTAGGATGGGCAGATTTTCGTCTAACTAGTTATCCACAAATAGAGAGGTGGTGGGAAATTGTTTTTAGCGCTTATTTAATGGTTAGTCTCCATTCTGAGCAACTGTTGAAATTGGCGCCACAATCTGAATCTAACTTCTCATCGCATCCTTGGTGGGATAAAGGGAATGGTTGGAATAACATTCTTAACAACCTCCGTTTAATACTCCAACCATTTGTACTATTCAACTTAATTAAACCTTGGCTACAAGTTTTTAATGTTCCTAAGTTATCCGAGGGCTTTTTTAAACTTCAAATGCTTGTAAATAATTTAACTCGTTCAATCTTTCAAAACCTCAATATCCCTTATTTATACTTTTCCTCTGCCTAAAGTGACAAAAGAGGGTTAAAGACACAATTTCGCTTATGGCAGTGTCCTCAAGGAGGTCATTTCTTCCATCACTTTTACCCAGAAACAGTAGGAAGAGAGATAATCAAGTTTTGGAACTCTCTGAATTACAACCTTACTGCTGCATAAACAAATAAGACGGAAGTAATTGGCACATAAAAACGTAGGGTGCGTGACGCTATTAACATTTTGAAACGAAGCGCAGTTACTGGTAGCGTCACGCACCGATGCGGTTTATATATCTTATTTTAGGTTTTATTCCAGTAGCATTATTTATCACCGGGTTTGTAATTTTCTGGAGTAAAACCCACGGTGTAATGTCAAGGAAAGCTTGAAAAATGCTTTTATAGTAGTCATAATGTTATGGTAGTAATAATGTAAATTTTCCTTTCGCAAAAATTGATTTCGGGTGACTTTAAATCAAGTCACCCCTTTTATTACTTTTTTACTATTATAATAGACAAATTGTTCAACATCGATTGACAGCGTTTATTTTTGTTTAGGTTTTGTTTATTTTTGTTTAGATATTGTTAAACGATTTTTCAGATCATTTCTATAACTACGTTTAAATCTAGTTATTTCATTATCTGTCAAACAAGCTGATAATTTGCTAATAAACGGTATATATATTCAGTATAAATGTTTATACAAGAATTATAACTTTATACCTGTTTTTTAGTTTTAACCGCGTACAAACTAAATTTAGACGTTTTATAAACTATAAAAACTTACTTGCTAGCTTTACACTCTTTTTATATAATGTAAGTTTAGTTGGCTAACAATTTTACAAGAGTTTATACGACAAGTTATATATATTAGCTGTTTAAAACTCAAAGCTAGTTGGCGCCATTAAAACTTGAACAAATAACAGCTATGAAACTAAAAGTTTTTAGTTTTTTGAGTACATGCGTAGTTAGTTTAGTACTTGCCACATCTGCAAGTACTTTTGGGTATAGTATAGAAGGCAAGATGAATAATGTACAAACAACTGATGCAGAAAAAGCAAGAGATAATGTACAATATCAACATGCTAAATTTGTTGATAGCAAATTTTTAGCTACTCAATCAAATCAATCACATATAGCAACAAAAGAGCAGGATAAAACAAAAATTTTTACATTCATGTTTGCTACAATTAGCTTTATATTGATATTGATATGTGTTGTTGCTATTCTGTCTAAGTTTGAACGATATCAAAATCAAGATAAACCAATAAGTAAAAGCTTATTCGAGCAAGTTCCTTGTAAAAAATGTCAATACTTTCATGAAAATTGCTATATTCAGTGTGCGGTACACCCAACTATTACTTTAACTACAGAAGCATTTAATTGTCCTGACTTCTGCCCTAAAGCGTAATACAGACTTTTCAATAGTATTGTTTTGTTTCCATAGCTGTCACAGGAACCGTAATTTGATTAAAATTAGTCTATGAGGCGCCTTCTAAATGCGTTCTTTACGATGGATATTTAACAGTAATTGCCCAAGATTGGCATTTTCACTTGTGTATTGAAGAAACTGTGGGTGGGCCAGACTCAGAAACACCACCTGAATTGAGGAAACAAAGATTAATTAGTCAAGGAGCATTATATCGACGTACCAACCCAGAGGGAGAACCCCGCTGTTGGGGTATTCAGTTTTGGAATGGTGCAGGTGAAAAAATAATGACTATATTTCTATAAACCCATATATAGAAGATGAAAATTTATTGCCCGATGGAAAAGCTAACTTTGCTAAGTTGGAGCTGTACAATGAACTTAGGGAAACTTATGTATTAGGAACAAAACAAGTTGCTTTTACAAAAAATCCCTTTAAATGTGCTTACATTGCGGTGTGTACATCTGGACGTTGTTGTCTTTCACAGAAATGGCAACCGACTTTTGACGCACTTTCAAACGCTGTCGAAAAAGCGCAGTTAGATATAGAAGTACGCACAACAGGTTGTTTACAAGTTTGTAAATTAGGCCCCGTGGTCTTTTACTCTGACGATAAAACTTGGTATACGCGAGTTAAACCAGAAGTTGCTGAACAAATAGTTAATGAATATCTAATTATAGGCAACAAAGTCACAGAACACATCTACCCTCCGGTATAAATTCAAAATGTCTACACGGCGCCGTTCATCAAAATTAATTATTTTTATTATAAATATACTGATTATCTCTGGATTAATCATAGCCTGTCAAAATCCGAGAATTAATCATCAGCTAAATTCTACTAATGCGGCTTGCGTTCAAAACTATGATGCAAACCGCGATTACTTTTCTAATAAAATTACTATTACCCGCGCGAAAGGTTTTAGCGTTGAATATCATAATAACTATAAAGTTATCACAATCAACAATCCTTGGAAAGGTGCGAAAACAGGATTTAAATATATTTTAGTTCAATGCGGTACTCCGGCGCCGTCAAATATTCAAGACTCTCAAGTAATTACTGTCCCAGTCAATTCTGTAATTTCCCTCTCTACTACCCATCTTCCACATTTAGCCAAACTAGGAGTAGTCGATAAACTACTGGCAGTGAGCTACACCAAAACAGTCAACACATTAGTAGTAGCAGAAAAAATTAAAACAGGTAAAATTGCCAACGTTGGAAGTGATGCCAGTATTAATATTGAAAAAATCTTAGAACTCAACCCAGAGTTAATTACAACATATGGAACTGGGGATGGTAATAATGATAGCTATCCAAAATTATTAGAAGCTGGTTTGAAGGTCGCAATTAATGCCGAGTATATGGAAGACTCACCTTTAGGTAGAAGCGAATGGTTAAAATTTACTGCTTTATTTTTTAATCAAGAGAAGAAAGCAGAGCAAATATTTGCGGAGGTTGCAAGAAAATATGAAGAAGTGGCAACTAAAGCCAAAGCGGTAACAACACGTCCAAGTGTATTTTTAGGATTTAACTTTAAAGGTACTTGGTATATGCCAGGTGGTAAAAGTTATACAGCTAATTACTTAGAAGATGCAGGCGCCAATTATCTTTGGAGCAACGATAAATCTACAGGTAGTTTACCTTTATCTTTTGAAGCAATTATTGAACGTGCTTCGGATGCTGATTACTGGCTGAATTTTAGCCAGAAGTGGAAGGAGAAAAAAGACATATTAGCAGAAGATAATCGGTATGGTGATTTTAAAGCTGTAAAAAATGGAAATCTATATAATAATAACTTACGTGTAAATGAAAATGGTGGTAACGACTATTGGGAAGGAGGAATTAGCAACCCTGACGTGGTGTTATCAGATTTGATTAAAATATTTCATCCAGATGTATTACCACAACATAAACTTGTATTTTACCGTCGTGTTAATTAATTATGTATAAACTTAAAATCTTCAACAAATATAACTATTTAATTTTTACTTTATTAATTGGAGTATTAATTCTAGCTTTTTTCTTAGATATTGCATTAGGTTCCGTGCAAATTCCTATTGATGAAGTAGTTAGAGTTTTATTTGGTGGAGAAGCCGAAAAAGTAAGCTGGACTAATATTATTTTAAAATTTAGATTACCAAAAGCAATAACAGCAACACTAGCAGGCGCCGCTTTAGGTGTAAGCGGTTTACAAATGCAAACAATTTTTAGAAACCCACTTGCAGGACCTTTTGTATTAGGAATTAGTTCGGGTGCATCGTTGGGTGTCGCATTGATAGTCTTAACAGCAAATTTAGCTGGAGTCGGTGCTATTTTTCAAACTCTGGGTATTTTGGGTGATTTAACTTTGGTGATTGCATCGAGCTTAGGCGCCGCTGCTGTATTAAGCTTAGTCTTAATAGTATCACATCGAGTTCAAGATACAATGACGCTGTTAATTTTGGGTTTATTATTTGGTTATGCCACAAGCGCACTAGTAAGTATTTTATTACAATTCAGCGACAGTCAAAAAATTCAAGCATATTTACAATGGACTTTTGGTAGCTTTGCCGGAGTCACATGGCGCCAAATGCCTATTTTAATAAGTGTAGTACTATTAAGTTTACTAGTTGCAGCAGTATTATCCAAACCTTTAAATGTGTTACTTGTCGGTGAAGAGAATGCTTTAACACTAGGATTAAATTTAGAAAGAACCAGATTTTGGATAATTACAAGTGCTTCTATATTAGCAGGCGCCGTAACAGCGTTTTGCGGTCCGATAGCATTTTTGGGTGTAGCAGTTCCTCATTTATGTAGAAGCATGTTTAGCAGTTGTGACCATCGTATTTTAGTACCTGCGGTAATTATAATGGGAGCAATTATGGCGTTGATTGCAGACTTAATGTGTACTATCCCCGGAAATCAAACGATGTTACCATTGAACTCAGTCACTGCACTAATTGGTACACCTGTTGTTTCCTGGGTAATTTTACGGCGATATTATGCGAGGTAGAGACGTTATATGTAACGTATAGGTAATTTCAAATAATATATTAGATGCAAAAGTTATGATAAAAATGCAAAAAATTTGGTATTGGCACTCACAACCACTCAATAATCGCACTGGTTCGGATGTTTTTGCGACTTTATATCTGTCTACAGATGTAACAATCGCTACTCTCCTTGAAAGTCCCTACCCTAACAATAATATCCAAGCTCGTTACTCTATTTGTGCAGGCGCCCCACGAGTTTGTGAAGGGAAGTTACGAATGTGGACTCCTAAATTAGGAGAAATTTTACCGTTTCTACAAGAATTGTTACAACAAGGTCACTCAGTCGAGGGAGTTTCTCCTGCACTTCCTTTTGCTGGGGGTTGGTTGGGTTGGCTAGGTTATGATTTAGCTTGGGAACTTGAGCAGTTACCACGTAATAAAGATGACTCTCTACCATTTCCTGTTGCGTATTGGTATGAGCCGGAAAGCTTTGCTGTACTTGACCATACTGCTCAAACTCTTTGGTTAGCAGCGACTAAGCAAAGTAATTTAGATAACATGATTCGCCAACTAGAAACACCATTATTTTACCAAGAAACTAAAATACAAACAAACCTGCTTTCTTCTAAACTTTGCACTTTGTCCTCACAAGAAGAATATGAAAATGCAGTGCAACAAGTAAAGAAGTATATTCAAGCAGGAGATATTTTCCAAGCCAATTTATCGCTGCGTTTCACTACACAAACTACTGCAAAAGGATGGGATGTTTATCAAGCATTACAAAAAATTAACCCTTCTCCTTTTGCTTGTTATTACAAAACACCTTGGGGAGAAGTTGTTAGCTGTTCACCCGAAAGACTTGTAACAAATGTTAACCATCATGTTTCCACACGCCCTATTGCTGGAACACGAAGACGTGGTTCTACACTAGAACATGACGAACTGTTAGCTGCGGAGTTACTTAGTAATACTAAAGAACTGGCGGAACATATAATGCTTGTTGACTTGGAGCGTAATGACTTGGGGAAGGTTTGCGAGTGGGGGAGTGTAAAAGTAGATGAACTTCTGACTATTGAGCGTTACAGTCATGTTATGCACCTAGTTAGTAATGTGGTTGGAGTTTTAAAGCCTGAAAAAAATGCTATTGATTTAATCGGCGCCATGTTTCCGGGTGGTACAATAACAGGCTGTCCAAAGATTCGGTGCATGTCAATAATTGAGGAGCTTGAACCAGTGCGTCGCAGTTTATTTTATGGTTCGTGTGGTTATCTCGACCTCAGAGGTAACTTAGATTTGAATATTTTAATACGCACTTTACTCATGGCGCCTCATGGAAACGTTAATACAGTATGGGGACAAGTTGGCGCCGGAATAGTTGCCGATAGTGACCCAGAACGAGAATGGTATGAATCTTTACAAAAAGCCGAAGCACAATTAGCAGCGCTTCAAAAAGTCCAAAATACAAAGTAAAATCTAAAATCCAACATCTAAAATCGCACATGGTTATTCGAGTCGGCACAGATATTGTATATATTCCCAGAATTCAAGCATTAGTAACACGCTTCGGCGCCCGTTTTTTAGAGCGTGTATATACACCATTAGAACAAGAGACGTGTGGAGTCAAGGGAGAAATGACTCGTATGGCGATAAATAAACTAGCAGGACGTTGGGCAGCAAAAGAAGCAGTAGTTAAAGCATTGGGAACAGGATGGAGAGGGATAGGGTATACAGATATAGAAATTTGCCGTCACAAATCAGGTGTACCGTTCGTCATACTACATGATAACGCCCTTTCCATCGTCGCAAAATGTAACATTGATACAAATTGTCAACTTAGTTTAAGCCATGATGAAGATTATGCAATCGCCACAGCTATTTTTGTAAATAAAACCATAGAGTCGGATGCGTAACGCCACTCAATAATATCAACGTAGGGTGTGTGAAGGCTACCCAAAAATTTCAACGTAGGGTGTGTGAAGGCTACCCAAGAATTTCAACGTAGCAACAAGACTTGTAGCCTTCACGCACCGACTTATAATTGCTGGTGAATATAAATGTAGGGTGTGTGAAGGCTACCCAAAAATTTCAACATAGCAACAAGACTTGTAGCCTTCACGCACCGACTTATAATTGCTGGTGGATATAAATAATAGCCCCAGTAAAACAACCCCAGTAATTTTCTTATAACCACCAGTAAAACTTGGACACTCGTGTTTTGCATCGTTGCTCTTGGTGAGGTCGAAGGGAGCTATTACACTCCGCTCCTCCCCTTTAGAACCGGACGTGAAAGTTT
>NZ_JBXXZH010000145.1:0-24144 GCF_059640475.1 Calothrix sp. CBUCES-K 9914 | reverse complement strand
TATGTACTTGATACCAGTCACCAAAAGCACTACTTTTGATTGCAAAAGGATGTTTTCCAGTAAGCATTTCATACATCAGTACTCCCAAACTATAAATATCAGAACGAACATCTATTAACTTTCGTCCTTCCATGTGTTCGGGAGAACAATAAGGTAAACTGCCGATAAAAGATTCAGTTAGGGTCATCCCCGCGCGCTCGGTTAAAAACTTTGCAATGCCGAAGTCGAGAATTTTGACTACATCGCCATCTTTAACATCTTCTGCAATAAAAATATTTTCAGGTTTTATATCACGGTGTAAAACAGGATAAATTTCACCTTTTAGGCTAATGCCACGATGCGCGCATTGTAAACCTAAACAAATTTTATGAATAATTTTTAAAGATATTGAAATACTTAAAGAATTCGACTTAATCATAGCTTTGAGATTTTGTCCTTGCAGATACTCCATTACATAAAAAGGAGTTTTATCATCTGTAACACCATAACTAAGAACACGAGCAATATGCGGACTTTTCCGTCCTAATTGGGCGCCGATAAAAATTTCTCTTCCAAAGCGTTGTGATATCTGCTGATTATCAAGACTCAAAGTCAAAACCTTGATTGCTACTGGCATTCCACCCTTGGCAGCATCCTCAGCAAGGTAGACCCTACCCATTCCACCTTTGCCAATCAAATCTCTAATTAAATAGCGATTATTTAAAAATGTTCCGATGTATCCGTCCAACTCTGCCTTATGCATTGCTTCATTTTGGATATCCGATACCATAAAAGTACTCATAAATATAATTTCTCACCTTCTAGCTATAACTGGGATTAAATATATTTACTTTTCCAGTATAGCTTTGATCAAATCACATTCGGAAGAGTGAATCGAATAAAGCGCGTAAAACATAGTTGAAGCAAATATAAAATATATATATAGTCAATAAATAGTCTCTGTAAAACTATCTAAATCAGGTTTAACACATACTTCAAGCTATCCGTATGAGAAATTACACTGAAACATAAAAGCCGCTCTTACAGCGGCAATGATGACTTCAGTACATCTACTTATGTGTAAGCTGCTAAAGTGTAATCTAACTCTCAGAGGCAACTTTTTACTCTTGACCTGGAAGAAAACGACGTAGTAATCGTTGTAATAGCGACTTTGAAGCAGTTTTTAGCCTAAAAGCAAGGAATTGTGTACGCTGGATTGTCTGAAAATTATTATCGCTAACAAGAATTAACGTTGGTTGTCCATTCGGTAATAACCGACCCAGCGTCAAACCTTCGATATTATCGAGCGAAACATCGAGCTTACGTAAATCTAACAGTAGTTTTTTCTGGACAGGTTTGATATCCTTTGTGTCTACAGCCTTCATACTGTCAACATTATGTATGTCAGTAGCACCCTCAAGGGAAACTTGAAACAGCGAAATTGCGAAACCCAAACCTGTAAACGCGCGCTCAATACTGAGAAAATGCCCTTGATTATCAATCGCATGCAAGTCTGGTAGACCCTGAGCATATTTACCAGTAAGGTTAATCAATGGTTTTACCGCTTCAGTTTCGTACAAATATTCCTTTTCCAGTTGATTTGTAGAAAGACTGTATTGCAAAATTCGACAACGTGTGGCTACTCCTGCTTTCGCTTCAGAACCGTCTTGAATCAGTGCATTTTCGGTAGCTGAGAACAAATACTTATTATCAGGTGTAATGGTAAGGCTTTCAAGTGCCAAGTTGTTGCGAATACCTGTCTTACCATCACGTGAAGGCAAAAACTTATCAGAAATCGGTAAACTGCTAATTTCTTTACCAGAAGCAAGCGAAAATTCTTTGATAAACGGATTAATCAACTTTGCCGCATCACCTTCGGAAGATACAAACACACTTTCCCGATTCGTTATTGCAATTCCTTCTGAGTCAATCGTACCGGGGGCAAAATTCTGATTATTCTTATCTAATAATAGAGTAACCCCTACAGGCGCCACTCCACCCGAAATCAATTTTCCCTGACTCAAATCAATTCTTAAGGTATAAAAACGTGCTGGAGCTTTTTCACTGCGGTCATCTGAAATTGCATAATAAAGCTGGTTTTTATCATCATAAGTAATCCCAGACAACCCACCAATAGGTGTATTTTGAAAAATTGTCCCTGTTGGGATAACTGTTTGTCCGACAAAATCAATACCAGTAATCTCAACAGCGGACGAAGGTAAATTCAAAAAAAATAAACTAATAATGATAATTGGTATACAAAAGAAAACAATGAACTGTAAGCCTTTGTTTTTTCTGATTAGCTGCATAACCATACTCATATCGTTAAAATCATAAACACGATATCACATAAAAATATGAGCTTCGTGCCTCGACAATACCTAAGTACTAAACATGCTTTTTTAAAGAATTTGATTCAAAGAAATTAAATAACCAGTCTTTAACACAGCGTGTCGCGCGACAGTCATCTTCGTTATAGCGTTGGATAATTGAAAGCATTGCACGATTACCCGTTTTTAACCATTGGTCATACCAGTAAATACACTTAGCTCCACTTGCATCGCTATCACGCCACTCAAAACCTAACCACTTAGCAATCACTTTAAGCGCGTAGCTTTCGATGGGTAAAGTCACGCTTTTAATCAACTCCTCATAAATATCAACAAAGCGACTCAGTATTGGCAACACTACATCGTATTGAGTGCGGTATAATTTCGCTAACCGTTTTACGGTATCAAACTCGTACACACAAAAATGGTAAATCGGCGCCTCCGGGTATTGATTGACTAAATCCACGAACTGCTGCCAAACTAACCCTTCATCTTCGGGTTTTTCTGCCATAAAGGAATAAAACTGCTCTGTTTTCGCTACTTTATCAATGACTAAAACTCCCAACAAGTAATTAAGATTCAAATCTGGTTGCGCTTCGATATCAAAATACAACTCCACAGGGTAATTCTGACGAACATCTTTTACGGCAATTTGGCTTTGACGCAGCGAAGAAAGACTTGTATACGTATATGCTGATTTCAATACAGCATCGTCTTCGTCCACTTTCCGTATCGAGTCAGGAAGCAGCAACGCGCGATTTTCAGTAATTGATTGAGCTTGTATTACCAACTTCGGTGCAATATAACTGTCAAATCCGGGTAAATTTTCTAGATCAACTGGATTTGTATTAGCCAAAGATTCAGGAGTCCTAATATTCAGAGCTTGAAGTTGAGCATAACGAACTGGAGTCACTCCAGGCAACAGTGAGAGATGATGTGAAGCGCGCGCAACCTGATAACAATCATTGTACCAATGGCAAAGAGTGCATTTTTGGCGCGAGATAAAAATATCCGGTGCAGTCTCTGCTTCTAATGATTCGACGCAATTTGTTAAAATACGCTGCATCTGCACAGTCCATCTTCGCAAATCAACGTTATAACTCGTTTCTTTTGAGCGTAGCATCAAACAAGCAGTTGCTGGCTCCACTCCTTGCGTCATCTTTAATAGTTCAGCATGATATGCAGCAATAACTTGATACTCCTGTTTTGGACGCTTCCCAAGCTCAATAGTCGTTGGAATATACGTCCAATCCCCAAACCGTGATTTTCCTGGTTGCTTAATCAACAAATCGGGACAACTTACCAACGTATACCTGTGATTGGGAATAAAAGGAGAAAATAACGGCGCCGTGTAATTACTGAAAGAAGCTTCAATCAGTACAGGCAATGTATAAACATTATCGTTGTTGGAATCTAAAGCTGCAACTGCGACTGCACTCAACTCAGTATCAAAAACTTCCTCTAAGCTATTGCTTACCTGTAAATAAGTACGCCACTCAATATCAGCATAATCTGCCAGCATTACCCCTTGGTAAATACAATCAACACCTTGCCGCATCAATTCCAAAGTCTCCACAGCACCCACACGCCAATCGCCCCACCGATATCTCGGTCGAGTGTGCTGTATACGTCGTAAAATACCTTTTTGATGGATAATCTTATCTTGTTGAAGTTTAACCAGCAAATCAGTCGGTTCTGAGCGCTGTGTATGGTCACCGTGGATGTCTAAAAACGGTCGGCGCCTACAGCGTTGATATTGCAGCAACAGTTCAGCATTAATTAACATTCCTCTAGGCTAGCAAGAATTTGACTTAAATAGGAGTAACACAAGTAACTAAACTCAGTGTTCGTAAAAGCACATTATACAATCAATCCCAATCATGACCAATACTCATAAACAAACTACTGAGCTACAAACTCACCGCGCGCTGTTTCCAGCATTGGCAAATAAAACTTACTTTAACTATGGTGGACAAGGACCAATGCCACAAGCTGCTATCGACGCAGTTTCAGAAGCTCAAGTTCTTCTTCAGCAACTTGGTCCCTTTGGCAATGCAGCTTACAAGTGGATCAATCAACAAATCGCAACAGTCCGCGACTATATTGCATCTCATTTACATGTCCCATCCGAAACAATTACCCTCACTGAAAATGTCACCGTAGGCTGTAACATCGCGATGTGGGGTATTGATTGGCAACCGGGAGACCATTTGCTACTTACGGATTGTGAACATCACGCTGTAATTGCAATTGCCCAAGCTATCAGGTGCCGTTTTCAAGTTGAAGTCACAACTTGCCCAATTTTAACCGCAACTAACCAGCACGACATCATCGCCCAACACCTTCGCCCCAATACACGCTTGCTTGCTATTAGTCATATTCTTTGGAACACAGGTGAAGTTTTATCAGTTGATAAAATATCCCAATTGTGCCAATCCAATCAAACATTATTATTAGTCGATGCTGCACAGTCGTTCGGTTCAATGCCCCTTGATGTGAATCAATTAGGAGTAGACTTTTACGCATTCACTGGACATAAATGGATGTGCGGCGCCGCTGGGCTAGGTGGATTGTACGTGCGTCCGGAAGTGAAAGAAAATTTGCTACCAACATTTGTTGGATGGCGTAGTGTTATAACTGATACGTCTGGGCATCCACAAAACTGGCAACCGGATGGACGAAGTTATGAAATTGCTACTTCTGATATCCCATTACTCGCAGGAATACACGAAGCAATGCTAACTCACGACCAATGGGGAAACATTCAGGAACGTTACGAACAAATATTGAAAAACAGTGAGTACTTATGGCGCCAGTTACAAACTATTCCTGAAGTAAAGTGCTTGTTAAGCTTTCCACCGCAAAGTGGGTTAGTTTCATTTCAACTAACGTCCGCGCGACACGAGAAACTTGTTAGTTATCTAGAGAAACAACATAATATACTAACTCGTACTATCTTAAATCCTGACTGCGTGCGTGCTTGTGTACATTATTTCACCCTCGAATCGGAAATTGACGAGTTGGTTTCAACTATTCAACAATTTTGCACATAAACCCACACCCACACATCACACACCACACACCACACACCCTAGAAGGGTGAGGCTACACGAACAAAGCCTGCCTTCGCAGGCTAAGATACTTATTACTCCGTATTGTTGAAAAATATATATCTTTATTAAACACTCGATAACTCAATATTAATATGAAGTGTGTATTCGGGTGAGCCTCTGTGTTCTCTGTGTCTCTGTGGTAAAAATAAACAAACCGCTGCATGTCGCAAAGAACGCAAAGAAGGAATAATTATGCAACGTCCAACTATATATATAGCTATCACTAATCACGGCTTTGGGCACGCAACCCGTACTGCTGCTATTGCCGATACCATCCAAAAACTATTTCCCGAAGTTTTGCTAATTATGGTGACAACGGCGCCGCGATGGTTACTAGAATGTTATATTGAGGGTGACTTTATCCATCGTCCGCGCGCTTATGACTTAGGGGTAGTTCAAGCTGATAGCTTAACAATGGACAAACAGGCAACATTAGAAAAATTACTAGAAATCAAGAAAAACCAAAACTCTCTAATTGCCTCCGAAGTTAATTTTATCCGTCAAAACCGTGTTAACCTGATTTTGGCAGATGTTCCCTTTCTTGCGGCGCCAATAGCCAAGACAGCTGGTATACCCTGTTGGATGATGACTAACTTTGGCTGGGATTTTATTTATCGTGACTGGGGTGGAGAATTTATAGCTATTGCTGATTGGATTAGCGAATTTTACAGCAAAGCAGACCGCACTTTCCGTCTTCCTTTCTACGAACCAATGTCAATGTTTCCCAATATTACTGACGTGGGTTTAACAGGAGGTTCTCCACGCTACACTGCTGATGAAATTTGTTCGATATACAAAATTAATACTCCTAAACAAAAAACCGCACTACTTACCTTTGGTGGTTTAGGTTTACAGCAATTTCCTTACGATAATCTCAACAACTTTCCCGACTGGCAATTTATTACCTTTGATGCTTCGGCGCCAGACCTACCAAATATACTAAAAATTACAAACCACAAATACCGTCCCGTAGATATCATGCCTGTTTGCGGTCAAGTCATTTCCAAACCTGGTTATGGAACTTTTGCCGAAGCAACTAAACTCAATTTACCCATAACAACCGTCACGCGCGATAACTTCGCCGAAGCAGCATACTTAATCAAGGGTATTACTAATTACAATCAACACAAAATCCTCTTACCAAAAGAATTTTTTGAAGGAGATTGGGATTTTCTCAACCAACCATTTGACCAACCAAGTCTACCTCAACCAATTGCTAAAGATGGTAATGAAATTATTGCTCAAAATGTAATTGACTTTTTACAGCATTAAAAAAGCTGCCACGAGTTGGTGCGTGACGCTACGAGTTTTATAATAACGCAGTAAATTTTTTCGTAGCGTCACGCACCCTACGTTTTTGTGTGCCACTCGCTTTATTTTTGGTTACAGCCAATTTCCTACCAACACATAAGGCGCCCAGTAATAAGGATTTTCATCTTGTGTTAACACCGCTAGCTGTGCGCTTCTTAATGCTTGAGCTTTAGGTACATTTGTGTTAGCTAATGATTGATAAAATTTGCTCATAATTACAGCAGTTGATGCATCGTCTACTGACCATAATGTTGCTAAAGTGCTGCGGGCGCCTGCACGTACAGCAATACCAGCAAGTCCCAAAGTCGCGCGCTTGTCTCCAGTTGCAGTTTGGCAAGCGCTGAGAACGAGCAGTTCAATAGGACGAGACTCACTTTGAGAACGCAACCGCAGTAAGCTATCAAAATCTTTGACTTTTATAAGTTTTTCCCAAGCCAAAATAAATGTTTTATCAGCGTTCGAGCTAAATTCACCGTGAGTTGCCATATGAATTACTGTGTATGGCAACTTTTGAATTTGACTCTGTACATTGTCTTTGGTAAAAGTTTGGTTGAGAAGCTCTTTACTATTAGGTATTGTGGATTGGATTTTTTGTAGTTCTCCAGGTACATTTTGCAGTGGAGTAAATGAACGTCCATCAACTTGAAGCTTTTCGCTGACTCCACCTGCTAAAGCATTTAACTCTTTCCTTACTAGTGGTTTTGGGTCAATTAACTGTAAACCTGGTGCCAAACCAACAGCATATTTCTGAATTAAATACTGTTTTTGCTTTTGATCATAGAGAACAGCCATAGGAATGTTTCGTAGTGAACCATCTAAAACAAAAACTAATGTTTTAATTTTATAAGTTGCAAGCTCACTTTCAATTGGTTGAATCAACCAGCTATATACTTGTGATGACAATTTCTTGACATCGTTAGTTCTATCGGGTTCCCTCAGCATTTCCTGAAGTTGTTCCAAAACGCTTTCTACATCCTGTGAAGCTTTGTAAGTAGTGTAGTATTTGAGTTCCTGTTGAGTTGGTAATTTGACAATAATCCCTAAACGGTCTTTTAATATAATTGGATAAATAACTGCTGATGTTGTATCGGTTTTATCAACAATTTCATCGATTTGCTTGGCTTTTGGCAGTAAACAAGCTTCACGAAAGAAATTTTCTAACTCAGTTAATTGTAAACCTTCGATTGCTTCGCGCGCTAATTTTAAGTTTTCTTGAGTGTTGAGTGTTGAGCGCTGAGTGCTGAGTGCTGAGTGTAGTTGTTTCTGTAAGTCATGATTTTCTGGTTGTAGAAGTAAGTCTACAAATTGCCGATAAACAGGTTCAACGTTATCTCTAAAGGAAAACTGCACATCTGGATTTAATGCTACCAAGTCATTACGCAAATCTTTAAGTGTATTTACTGTTTCTTTATACGAACTAATCGCTCCTTTAATATCTCCCTTCATTCTTAGTATGTAACCTAATTGCCATTGCCATAAGTAACTTATATCTGTTGCTTTAATCTCCTGAGCTATTGCTAAACCTTGTTGAGTGAGCTTAATAGCATTATTTATATCTTGATTTTCCAAGTATACTGCACCCAAGGCGCCTAAACCATAAGCTTGAGAACGTTTATCGTCAATACTTTGCGCTTGTTGAATAGAAACAGCTAAAGTTTGAGCAATATCTTTCCAGCTAAAGTTGTTTGCTGCGGTAGCTTCTTTTGCACAAACTAAATGTTGTGCTAAATTGATTTGGGCATAAATTGCTGCCTGACTTTGTGGTATATTACTTAACTTGCTTTTTATTTGATTTGATAAATTTTGCACTTCCGTCCAATTCTGTAAGTCTTGGAAAACATTTAATTGATTAAGTTGCGCTTGAACTTGTGTGAGTGGTGAATTCGATGCACTTACAGCTTTACCGTATAATTCCGTAGCTTGATTGTAATATTTGACTGCAAGTGGATATTTAGTAATTTGGTGACTTTGACAGCGTACAGGTGTAAACTGTTCATAATTAGTATTTATTTCCTGTACGACTTCTCTTTTTGCTAAAGCTAACTGAGTATTACCTAAACTCATTAAAGCAGCACTGATGTGTGGAGGAGATTGTAATTTTGTGGCAATGTCGCGGCTTTGCTGTAATATTTGCTCAGACTTCTCTAAATAACCAGTTAGTTGCAAAACATTACCTAAAGAGCGTAACGCAGTTGCTTTTACAAGAGAATCTGTTTGTTTTTCAAGACGGGGATATATTTCTTCTATGTTAGCGCGCGCTTGACGGTACATCCCCAAAGCCTGCAGGGCTATACTTTGATTTATTAAACAACGAGTTACACCTACTTCGTCATTTATTTTACCATAAATACTTGCAGCTTGTTTCCATGTATCTAAAGCTTTTTCCGCGTCACCCAATTCTAATTGTATTTGCCCTTGAATATCTAGAGTTTCAGCAAGTATTTGTAGTATTGATGTTTTGTCCGCACGAATTTCTGATTTTGTCAATATTTGAAGACTTTGTGTAATATAACTCTCTGCTTGGTTTAATTTTCCAAGTTTTTTAGCAACCAAAGAGAGATTACTTAGTGTCATTGCTTCCCCTAACTTATCACCTGCTGATTTAAAAACTTGCATAGCTTGCACCAAAATCTCACTAGCGCGCGTTAATTCTCCTACTTCGTATAATTTTCGACCTTGTTCAACTAACGCTTGAGGATTCGACGAAATATCTGCTGCTTTTACAGAAATAAGGGAAAGTGGATGAATGTTACAGACTAAGAATAATATAGCGAAGAAAATAAATATTGCTTTGGCGCCGCGTTGCCGAATTTTAATTTTAAAAATTTTCTTCATTATCACCAGACCTCATTAATTTGAACGAACTGCATTATTAAACGTGCAAGCTGACACAGAACTGTTTATATGAATTAAATTAGGCTCCGAAGCTATTAATATTACCTCTCCATACTTATTTACTTTTCAAGCATTCACTTCTATTATTTGATTTTAAATTTTAAATTTTAAATTCTAAATTTTAAATTTTAAATTTTAAATTATTGGTTGATTTTTGCTGCTTACCTCCCCACTTTGTCCTCCTTCACCTCGGATACCCACCCAGTCAACTGTTGTAGTTAGATTACTGCTCCCGTGCTTCACAAGAACTCGATCGTAATGCCCCGCGTCATGTAATCATAAATGAATTACCTTTATATACAGGACATGCTTGAGGTGTTAAACGACTCTGGTCAGTAACTTCTAAAGGTAATTCTGTTAATCCCTTAGTTGGATCAATATCTGGTGTATTAATTTGTACAGTGCCGTTTAATTCAGAATTGGCGCCAGTTGCTGTAATGTCACTGTTGGGTGTAGGTGCATTATGAAACCGAGTACCTACAATACCTTGAGTATTGATTGTTATGCGACTATCGCACGAGTTTACTGAGTTGGCAGCAATATCACTATTTTCGCTTTTAACAGCAACTAGTAAAGGAGCTTTAACACTAATGTTACCACCATTACCAGTACCGGATACTGTTGCTGCTGTTATAGAACCTTGATTATTCAAAAAGATTGTTATATCTGCTCCAGCCGCTTATTTTGAAGACCCGTAACACAGCCCTCCTCGCCTATGCTGTACATTCAAGTTATAATCACTCACAATATTTGAACAAGTTCACGAATTTTATTAATCAAAAAATTCGTTTCTTCCAGATGATGCTTCTCTAGCTGTTTATACCGTTCTTCCCAAGACTTCGTTTCATCATCTTCATAAAGCTTGACTTTTATCCATTTATAGGTATTTAAAATTTCTTGCTTCTCTTCAGGTGTCATACTTTTATAACTTAAACTTGTCATCAGCTAGTCTATATATACTCACACTCATCTCGTCAATAAAATCAACCGCTTCATTCACATCACTACTTGGGTTAATATATTGATTCAAAGCTTTTTCAGCTAGCAACTTATAATCTGGATATAACTCTAAAAACTTTTCAAAAATCTCTTGCATTCTCCGAGTATAAAATGCTTCATCAACCATCACTACACCCAAACATAAGCGCAAAACCTTCTTACTTGCCCACCGCGCGCACTCCATTACATATTTAAGGTTATTTCGGTCTTCTTCATCAGGTTCAAGAATATCTTTTCGTACCTCCTCTAACGTTTTGCGATACTCAGCATTTAAAATCTTGGCTAATTGTACTCCTGGTGGATAAGATGAAAATGACGCTGTAATATCTTCACCGCAAACTAATACGCTGTCAGTTTTAAAAATAAACCTTAACCGTTTTGCATTTGGGTCATTTAAGTCCTTATCTTCTATACAACCAATATCTAGACGTGAAAGACTTGGATATTTTGGTTCAAATTCATCTTGAATAGCTTTTTCCCATAATTCATCTTCATTATTAGGCGCCCGTTGTAAGATGATAACTGTATCCATATCTGAAACCCCTGGTAAATTTTCACCTCTTCCAACACTACCTAAAAGATAGTATGCACGCAAGTCGGCGCCAAAATGGTTTGTTACTCTTGTTTTGAGTTTCGATAGCAAATTCAAATACTCAGGTGCCACCTTTGTAAGAGAAGATTGATTGGTAATTATACTCATAAATTTAATTAAGAGGTTTGATAAATGACCAGTAATAGATTTATAAAATTAATGAATTTTCTGACTCAGTTAGAACAGCACAAGATTTCTTATATATTAGCCCATCACCGAGATGAAGCAATCATCGTTACGGTAGCAGTTCCTGGGAAAAGATGGGAAGTTGAGTTTTCCATGATGGCTCGGTTGAAATAGAAAGGTCTACGAGCGATGGTAGAATTGAAGAAGCTGTTTTAAATAAATTATTTGCAGGTTATTTATAGTTTTTATAACAAATTATATTACAAAACCCCATTCATACTATGAAACACTATATGGGGAAGTTGACACACTCAACAGCAATAAACCAAAAACCGTTTTCTGTCCAACCATCGAGAAACGCAGCAAATTTTAGTTTATAATCATTATCATTGCTAATCTCAAATCGTTCGCCCACTTTAGCATGAAATAATCTTTGGCGCCATTGATAATCCTCGCTTACTTTATAAAGCAGCTCGTGAGCAATATCCGCAGCAATATCTTCAAGAGGAATACCCGATGTTTCTTGTTGAAGAATTGGGAATTCATCATCAAGCCACATACTAAAATAGCCCAGACCATGCTGAGTTGGTTTCCAACCTTTATCTAAAGCTAGGAGAATAACAGATTTTACCAACGAGGGAGTAATTAGGCGCCTTTGTGCCCATCTCCTATATTTATCATCCTTGTCAGAAACGTAAATATTATGGAATTTAAACCCAGCGTTAAGCCTTTGCCCTGAAAACTCGCTGTGTTCAATAATTAAATATAGATAACCATCACTTGGTGAGACAACCCATCTATAAGTTGTTTCGTTTACAGTAATTATTCGAGTTCCCTTTTTTGCCAATCCCATAAGTAATTTGAAAATAGTTATTGTATTGATTATGGTTGTAAGATATTCACTATTTTCTCGATAACCTCGTTAAGCTTTTCTGGTTTAACTTGACCTGCTGTTGAAATAATAATTTGTCTGTCTGCTGTAAATAATCGATTTGGTCTGATATGACTACTTTGTTTTAAATCACCTACAGCAAAATCATCCGATTCAAGAACAATTGCATAATCATCAGTGATTATGCGGCTAGTTATTTGACAGAGTATAAGGTCATTTCCCCGTAATGTTGCTATTATCAAAGCAGGCCGTCTTTTCGTTTGTGTTAAGTCTGAAAAAGGAAAAGGAACAATAACGACATCACCTTTTACAAATCTTTCCATGCTTCATCCTCTTCAGGTTTCAACCAATCTTTTGCAAGCGACGATTCACTCATTATACTTATCTCAATTTTTTCTTGTAAGTGTTTATTTTTGACAAATTGAACAAAATCGAGAATTTCTGTTAACAGATACTCCGGTGTTTGTTCTATTTCTTTAAGTAAAACGTCTTTTGTACTCATTTGGTCTCCATAAGAATTTATATAAATATACTATAATCAGATAATTTAGCCAATAACTGTAATTATTGTGTTTGAAGAATTGATTTCTGGGTAATTTTAATTAGAAAGCGTAAAGCTTCGTTAACTGCTACAGAGTTGGAAAATATTTCTGCAACATCTGGTTCTAATTCGATTGTTACCTTATTTGGATGTTTTCGTCCTAGTCCTCTTGCCACTACTGGTATACTGTTAAAATCATATTCGTCGCGTAATTCGTCTTCAAATTTGGAGTTATAATTCTGATTCATATACTTTACGTTCAAACGCGCGTTGCTATTCTTACACTAATCAACCAGGTAATTTGACCACACTCTGTATAAGATACAACCAATAATTGGTTTCGCGTTGATTTTCCCATTATAATAAATCGTTCGCGCGCCAATTGAGTGGTCTGGGTCTGGGAAGATTAAATAAACAGGGTCATCAAACACAGTTTTTGCTTCATCGCTCGTAAACTAAGTCTAAATTTTACCAGTTTGCAATATATTTATACTCAGCACTCAGCACTCAGCACTTTTCACTATACTAAAACCCTAAATCAGCTTTTGCTAATTCTGCTGCTGCAAATACTTCTTCGTCGTCTTTTTCTTCCCAAATTGGGTCTCCTATTTCGCGGTAGAATTGTTCATCGTAAGGACGTGTACGCACGACTACTGGCATTGGTACTGCGTGACCTAGAATTAGTGCTTGTTGTTTTGAGTCTAGTTTTGCTAGTACTGAGCGTAATGCAGTACCACCTGATACTCCTGTAAAGATTGCTTCGATGTCTTTTTCGTCGTTCAATAAAGCAGTAACGCGCGTTCCTATTTGAGACATAACTTCATTATCAATTCCTGATGGTCGCTGGTCTACTACTAATAGAGTTACAAAATATTTCCGCATTTCGCGCGCGATGGTTCCAAAGATAGTACTGGCAACAATAGCAGGGTCGAGGAAACGGTGTGCTTCTTCAATAGTAATTACTAATTGAGTCGGTTTATCTGCCACATTACCTGATTGGAGAAATTTCTCGGCTTTGGCTACATAATGTTGGTGTATACGACGTGTAATCATGTTTGTCACCAACATATACGATAACATGTCTGACTGCGAACCAAACTCAATCACAATGTTTTTACCAGCTTCAAGAGTTTTTAAAATTTGGTTGACATAATTCTGCGGACATGCTGAACGCATGTATTTTAAGTTCTCCATCCGTAACAGTTTACGCTGTAGTGCTGTGATAGAACCTTGGTGACCGCGCTTTTCTTCGCAAAATGTCTTGATTTCTTCGTTGGTCATGTTGATTAATTGAAGAATCCAAGATTTTCCAAATTCGGCAAAGAGTATATTCGCGTTATCGAGACTTGCTTCGGAAAGTCCAAGGTCACGACTACAAAGACGAATATCTTCAACTTCGATTTGGTCGTAGCTAAGGTATAATTCTTGAGCGTTTTGTACACCTCGACGTTTTGTAGATGCTGGGTCAAGGGTATATACTTCGACTTTATCGGGGAATAATTGCTTTAATCCTTTAACTGTACTGTATTGTTTACCTTCGCAAACGGCTTGCCATCCGTACTCGGAGTGCATGTCAAATATCAGGTTAACCCCGGCATTTTTGCGAACTATCCCAGCTAACAGTAAACGAGTTAAAAAAGATTTCCCAGTACCAGATTTACCAAATACGCCATTACTGCGTTCGACAAATCTGTCTAAATCGATACAAACCGGAACATCCATATCTAATGGTTTGCCGATAGAGAAGTTCTTGCGATGAATATCGTCTTCCCAACCAAAAACGCGACGAAAATCTTCTTCGGATGCTTCGTAAACTTGGCTAAAGTGACTGGGAATCGTTTTTACTGGTAACAATTCCATTGTTGTGCTGGTTTGAGGTTGAAACGATGCTAAACCATTTAATCCATTGGGAACAAACGGATTTGCAGATTTTCCATTCGTGAATGTTGGTTTCTCCTCAACTTCAGGAGTAAACATTAGCATCGGCGCCAGATTAATAGTCCCATAAGTACCACTACCTGCCAACACTTCGCGTAAAAAACTATCTTCCCAACTTGGAGGATTTGCAATAATTCGCTGGTTAGCAATACCGAGTGCAACATCAGTCAACATACAAAAGAAACGCGACCGCATCCCCTGCACTACTAAAAATTTCCCGACACGCATATCTTCAACTGAAATATCGGGGTGTAAACGCACTTCTAGTCCACCTGTAAGCGAACCTTGAGTAATTGAACCTAACGGCTGTCCCAGCTGCATGTTAATAAGCACATAATGTTCTCGATATATCTTAAATCGAATTTTAATTCTTATGTTAAAAAATCAAGAAAAAATGTACTATATCCAAAAATAGTTGTAAGGTGGGCACTGCCCACCCTACTTTTACCACAGATACGCAGAGAAAGTAGCGTCTAATCAATTTGAATTGAAGTAGGGGCGCCACCAGTTGAAACAGAAGTGTATGCTAAGGGTTTACGGTAGCGCGCGTACAAATTATCACGCCAAGTAAAAAAGCGTTGGTAAGCCAAATTATTCGCTAATTCGGGGACACCTTTACCTCTAACACCAATTGGCAAATCTAAATAATCACCTTCAGGGAATTTTAACAATATAGATAAACCTGCAACGGCAAAGTCGGCTAAAGTCGGCTCATCTCCGGTTAAATAAGGACTATCCTGCAATATTAGACATAATGCTTCCAAATCCTGCTTTAAGTCTTCGGTTGCGCTCTTAATTGCGTCTTGGCTATAACCAACTCCCAAACCCAAAGCTTTGAACAAATCACTTGGCACCCCCTCTACCAATGTTCTTAAGATATCAGGTGTCGTTGTTGGTAGCAAAGATTTGCGGAAATACTGGTCAGTACTAATGGCGCCGAATAAAGCCTTTCTTCCTTTTATACCAATCGACTCATCAGCCCATTCTTCCATCATCAAGGTTAAACCGCGACGCTTAGTGTCCAATGGGATGAGCGGACGGTCGGGATATACGGAGTCTAGATATTTTGCAATCTCAGTAGAATCCACAATATATCTACTACCATCCTTAAGCACTGGCACTTGCCGCTGTCCAGTTAGCCGAAATAGCTCAACTTGTCCGATACCGGGTGTAACTTCGATTTTACGGTAATCAAGCCCTTTGTAATCCAGAATCAATCGCACCTTTTCTGAGTATTGCGATAGTTCAAATTGGTACAGTTCTAGCATTTTGTATTCCCTACTACTAGTTGGCTCGTAGATTGTACAATTTTATCTTTAATTTCAGTTTATTCGATTCATAATTATAGGTTGGGGTGATTTTTACACCACAACTATCGAGCGGTATAGTTAATCGAGATTAAGGATAGATTATTACAGTAGCTCATACACAAACCATAACATCAATAATAATTGTTGGCTAAATAACACTCATCCCTAGAATATTATCCCGTAAAATTTAAATAATAGGAACAATTTTATAACTGCATCAGTCCTGTACGATTTTGAGAGCTAGTGCAGGCGACTTAGACATTTCAATATACAATCAAATATTAAAAATATGTATTAAATTTTACTTAAATATTTTGATAGATATAGGCTGTTAATCGAGCCAAAGTGTAACCATAAAGGCACTTTAGGCTTGATAAGCAAAATAAATTTAATACTAATTGTTTAATACTGATGTATATATTTTGACTTTGAGTTAAGATTATATCTGTTGGTACTTTTTTGGTAGGTGCTGAAGACACAACAAAAGTCCCAAGCAGCTTTATTGGTAATGCCAGCACTTGCGACTAGACACGTGTATATAGACAATTTGTGCAGGCGCCTACGGTAAAATCGCTCGTGTTGGATATATGTTTATCATCAATACCAATTCTTTTTAAGTAAAAATATTATTTCAATTTTGTTAGATATTGTGCGTAAAAAAATGTTATATATCTTCTATGTAATGTGTGGAAATCTAAGCCAAATATAGATTTATGAAGGTTAATAACAGCAATTTGCTGCCCTTTTTGGCTGGCGTAGTGGGAGTAACGGGCATTGGTGTCTTGATTAACTTGCCAGCAGGCGCCCAAGGAAAACTCAATCCGAACCCCAGTATTTTTTCGGAGACAACCTACAGTCGCAGTGAGCGCGTACCGACCAATACACAGTATGTACCGAGCGAACCAACACTCGATACACAAAAGGAAAATTCTAAGAAGAAGAAAAAAACCCAGCCCCAAACTGCTCAGACGACAACTCCAGGGGCAAAATTAAATCCTAACCCTGGTATTTTACAGGAGTGTCCATACAACCGTAGCGCTTGTCCTGGTGGTGGCGCCTCTGGTTCTACATCAACTACAAAACCAGCACCTGGTGGTGAAACTCCTCCTAGTGGAACAACACCCGAACCAACACCTGAACCAACACCTGGTACAACACCTGGTACAACACCTGAACCAACACCTGGTACAACACCTGGTACTAAACCTGGAAGTCAAAGCGACTCAAACAAAAACATTATTGCCCTTGCTGAAGCAAACGGTTCTTTCAAAACCCTAACCAGAGCACTCAAAGCTGCTGGACTAACTAAAACCTTACAAGGAAAAGGTCCTTTCACCGTCTTTGCACCAACAGACGCAGCGTTTGCTGAGTTGCCACAAGACGCAGTTAGAGACTTGTTTAAACCAGAAAATAAAGAAGTGCTAGTAAAAATCTTGACCTACCATGTGGTATCAGGTCAGGTACTTTCTACCGACTTAAAACCTGGCGAAGTTAAGAGTTTGCAAGGTGGACCCATTGGCATTAAAGTAGACCCTGCTACTGGTGTAAAAGTTAACGACGCAACAGTTGTTCAACCTGACATTAAAGCCAGCAACGGTGTAATTCACGTTATAAACAAGGTAATTTTACCTCCTGACCTCTAAAAATTTCTACCTTAGGTCGGGTAGAGCGTAGCGACACCCAACATCTTAATAATCCCGGTTTCGTAAAAGTTACCGGGATTTGAAGAAGTCCATAGTCAGGTGCCATATAAATCTCCGCTTTTTCGTGCCAACTATTACTCAATAATCATGATTTGCAGTGGACGGGGGCGATACATTGTAAATAGTCACTTCGATGATGTAAATGCTTACCAGCCATTACACGACCAACTAAAAGACCTTGGGAAATTTTACCTAATTCTCGTTCATTTTTGTTTTTTCTACTAAATAAGACAATAAAAGGTTTGTAATTTCTTGCTCCAACTGTCCATTACTCAGCAATTCTGGACGCTCAATTACTGCTGCATGAGTCAAAGCTTCAACTGTACGCACTAAAATAAATACTGTTAAATCAAGATTTTGCGGCTGAATTTGGTCGCATTTTTGTTCTAGGTAAGTACGAAGCAAACCCGTAACTCCCTCTTCTAAATTCGTGTTGTTGATGCGGGGTACTTGTTCATTAAGCACTTTATGCAGCATTGGATCAACAGCATGAGCTGCAATACACGCTTTTACTAACTCGTGCAAAATAACTTCGATTGGCGCCTCTGATAAATCTTTCAGTTTTGATTCGATAATCTCCATCATTGTATTTACATGCTGTTCAGCAAGCGCTGTTACCAATGCTTCCTTATTTGGGAAATATTGATACAACGACCCGATGCTGACTCCAGCTAGCTCTGCAATTCGATTTGTATTTGCTTTTTCGTAACCAAATTGAGTCAAAATGCGAGTAGTTGCAATCATAATGGCTTCAACCGTAACTTTCGAGCGGTCTTGTTGCGGTAATTTACGGGGTGTTGTACGAGTTTTGCTAGGCATCTGGGTGAGGCAATTAAATGCGAGTTGATTTGAGTGAACGACGTTTATACAATATGAGTAATAGCTCACATTTTACCAGGCAACTCTAGTTTGTTGCTTACATATCTAATAGGGAGGGCATTCAAATGATTTTAGTTACTGGCGCCACAGGTAGTAACGGTACGGAAATTGTAAAGCGTCTCGCGGCACAAAACCTTAAAGTACGCGCGATGGTTCGCAACCGAGAGCGAGCTATTGTGATTACAGAACCTAACGTTGAAGTTGTAGAGGGTGATTTTGAGCGTCCTGAAACTTTGCTGAACGCACAGAGGGGTGTGGAACGAGCGTTTCTGCTAACAAACTCATCGGAGCGCGCAGAAGCACAACAAATTGCTTTCATTGATGCGGCGCGCAGTTTTGAAACATTTGCACATGACTATATGACGCTATTTAGCTAACAGTTGTCATCAACTGAGGATATTTGCAATTTCTACCAAAAGATAGTTGATTACTTCTTCTAAACAAGGCGTTAATTTACTGTTAGGCAAAACTTGAAGTGCCTGCAACAGTGCCTACAACAAGCTTAAATTAATGAGTAAAACTCGCTTCTTGCAATCACTAATTTCTGTTGATTCTACAAAAATAGCAATTTTCAATGGTCTTCGTACAGCAATAGCTGTTGGTGTTCCATTAATTATAGGAGTAGTAACAGACCATACTCTAACTGGAATGACTATTGCTGTCGGCGCCTTACTTGTATCTTTAACTGATGTTGGTAGCCCTTATCAAACAAAAACTGTTGTGATGATAACGGCAACAATTGGAGTTGCTATTTCAGCATTTATAGGAACACTTGTTGGTAAATATATTTGGCTTGCAGTACCTTTAATGTTTTTTTGGGGTGTTGGTGCAGGGTTTGCGGGTGTATATGGTAGTGTTGGTACTGCAATTGGTTTGGTTGTTTCCATTGCTTTTCTAAGTGCTATTTATCTACCTAACAACTTAGGCGTAGCTTTTGAGGTTTTTATACAGAATATTGCTGGAGGAGCATGGGCAACGATACTATCACTCTTTTTATGGTTATTCAAACCTTATCAGCCTATTCAAAATGTAGTTTCTAACTGTTACAGTTCTTTAACAGGATTAATGACAGCGTTCGATGAGATTATTAAACAAGGGTCTATATCCAATGAGCAATCGGAACACATTATAGAATTAGAGCAAAAAGCAAGAGACGCATTGGAAGTAGCTCGTTCTCAATTAATAGCAGTCAGATTAACACAGCACGGAGCTAATGTTGCAGGTGAGCATTTGTTAGTACTATTTGAAATTGCTAACCAAATGCTTGATACAACAATAGTGTTAACACAATTGCTCGAATCTGTTAATCAAAATCAAATTGCCTCTTTTCGGATGTTAGTCAAAGATGCATTTAATCAAATGGCACTTACGTGTGGCACCTTGGTATTGGCAGTTAAAAATGGCAACGCTACCGCTGTTGAGACCGAGAGTATGAATAATATAATTGCGACTCTTGAACAACAACGGGGTAAATTGCGAATAATGCTTGCCGAAGCCCATACTAGCAATATTGCTCAAATTGCAGAGAAATTAATTGAGTATATACTTGTTGCGGTTGATACAGTTAAATGTCTTTGTGTTGGTTATTGGAAAATTGATGATAGTAAAATTCCACCGTTTAATCAAGACGCGATATATCGCGTCTCTACATTATTAACACCATTGCGGGCAAATTTTACTTTCGAGTCAGTGATATTACGTCATGCGCTGCGTGTGGGTATAACTACTGCATTTTCTATAATTGTATATAACCTTTTTCACCTGCCACATGGTTTTTGGATAACACTTACTGTTGTTGTCATTCTCAAACCTGATTTTGGTAGTATATTACAACGTGCGTTTCATCGTATGGGTGGCACTATTATAGGCGCCGTTTTAGGAACTGTTTTAGCAATTACAATTCATAGCAAGTTTATACTGCTAATTTTTATTATTTTAATGACGTTTTCTGCTATTTCACTAATAACTGCTAACTATGGTTATGCTACTATTTTTATTACTCCGCTTGTAGTGCTACTATTAAACCTTGTAAACCCTGATGTAGAAGATTGGCAACTAGCTAGCACTCGGATACTCAATACAATTATTGGTGGTGGACTTGCATTAATAGGAGGATACTTGCTTTTCCCAAGTTGGGAACGATTACGTTTTCCAAGACAACTTGCGCGCGCTATAACAGCAAATCAAGTTTATAATCAACGAGTACTAACTGCTTATTTAAATCAAGAAAATGTGCAAGAAATTTGGGAAGCGCGCAGACAAGCAGAACTAGAAAATACGAATACTGCTGCATCTTTTCAGAAACTTGTAAGTGAGCCAAAAAGCTATTATGGCTCTGTTGAATCTTCAATGGTTATAATTATCTGTTTAGAGCGTTTCTTTGAAATTAATACAGCACTCTTTGCAAAACTTCATGGTTTTGATAAACAGCTTCAACTACCTGACTTAGACAAATTTACTCTCTTAATCAAAGATGTATTTTCAGACTTAGCAGATGCGATTGAAAATAGGCGCCAACCACAACCGCTTCCTCCTTTAGATAGAAAATTGGATAATATTCACATTTATTCAGAAAAACTAGTTGAACAACGTAATATACCTACACACAACGCAGTTATAAACTATGCTTTTGTTAGTATGTTACTAGACAGAATCGTTAATCAAGTTGCAGTTATGCATTCCAAAGTCGGCACTACTGATTCTAACTAAAAATACTACACACAGGAAACTATATATGAACGAGCTACAAGCAATTTTACAAGCCTTTGAATCAACTCAAAATGGTGAAACAGTATTTCTCGCAACTGTAGTTAAAACTCAAGGTTCAACTTACCGTAGACCTGGCGCCAAAATGTTAATTACTTCTACAGGTGAAATGGTAGGGACAATTAGCGGTGGTTGTTTAGAAAATGATGTATTAGAGCATACTCGACAATCAATGTCAAATTCAAAAGCTATTGTTGTTACCTACGATAACACGGCGCCAGAAGATATTATTTGGGGTTTTGGTTTAGGTTGTAATGGTGTAGTGCAAGTTCTCATAGAATCTTTAGATAAAGATAATACGATGAATGGATTAGGTTTTATAGGAGAGTGCTTTAGTAACAACCATTTTGGTGTAATTGCTACCGTTTTTGATACTCAAGGAGAAGTAAGTATTAAAATAGGTGCCCGTTTGTTTCTTTATGCTGATGGTAGTATTAGCACTGATGTTAAAGATATAATTTTAACTAAATCTTTGATTACTGATGCACAGACTGCTCTTATCAATCAAAAATCTACAGTCAATAAATATTATTTACCAAACGGTAATACAGAAGTATTCATCGAAGTTATTCAAACTCCTACTCCCTTATTGATTTTTGGTGCAGGTCGTGACGCTGTACCTGTAGCAAAGTACGCGAAAACACTTGGCTGGCACGTTACGGTTGTTGACTGCCGTGCGAGTAATGCCACTTATGAACGCTTCCCAATGGCTGATGAAATAATTCTCGCACGCCGAGAAACCATACATCAAGTATCTATAACTGAACGCACAGCCACTGTAGTTATGACGCATAATTATCTTGACGACATCGAAATTGTCAAGATGTTGCTTTTATCTTCTAACCGTTATGTAGGAGTTTTAGGTGCAAAGCAACGTATCGAACGATTATTAGCTGACTTGCGTGCGGCAGAAACAATTTACACGTATGAGATGCTAGAAAAATTACACGCTCCAGTTGGTATTGATATTGGAGCAGAAACTCCAGAAGAAATAGCAATGGCAATTATTGCTGAAGTTCAAGCAGTACTCTCTAACCGCAATGCAAGCTTTTTGAAAAATCGTACTTCGCCAATTCACCAACCTAATAATGCATTAATAAAAACGCAAAATCTGATAACGGTATGATATTGCACCAAAACCTTTCTTTGTGTGACTATACTTTTTGTGGCGCCAATATGTTAGTTTTGGCTACCCGTTATCTATAACAATTTGAACAACGGTGTACTGTCAAAGCTTATATCCAGCGTATTGGCACAATCTTTATATATATAGATATATATATATTTATCTATATATCTATATATCTAATTGGTGTCAAGCTATGCATAAAATTAGGATTTTAAATCATACCTACGATATATATTGATTAAAGCGTATAAATTAGCTTTATCTAACTAAAGATAGATAATATAATATCCTTGACTTTCAGAGTTGATAACTGGGGTAAAGTATATTTCAGTGTTTTATCATGCTAAGATAATTGTAGAGGAATCTCTACGTTTGCAAAGGTTCTAGCAATAAGGGCACTCGCCGTTCAAGTCGGTGCGAATGACGGGAGTCAACGCAGCTTGGCTAGCGAAAACGATTAGAGAGGATTGAACTTTAATGAATAACAACCCTTCTGCTATTCCTGCACAATGTCCCTTCCGTGGGACACGTATCGGTGGCGCGCTCGGTTCTAAGCCGCAAACTGATGATTGGTGGCCAAACCGACTTCAGGTCGAGCTGCTTCACCAGAATTTGCCCCAAGCAAACCCGCTGCGAGATTTTGATTACAAGGGAGCCTTCGAGAAGATTGACTTTGAACAGTTGAAGAGCGACATCAAAGTGCTGCTAACGGATTCAAAAGAATGGTGGCCAGCTGACTATGGTAATTATGGGCCTCAAATGATTCGTATGGCGTGGCACGCCGCAGGCACTTATCGGATCGCAGATGGTCGTGGTGGAGCGAGTCAGGGTATGCAACGCTTCGCACCCATTAATTCGTGGTGGGATAATGGGAACACAGATAAATCACGACGGCTGCTATGGCCAATCAAGCAGAAATATGGTGCAGCACTAAGCTGGGCTGATCTAATGACTCTGACTGGCAACTGCGCGCTCGAAATCATGGGGTTTAAGACCTTCGGTTTTGGTGGCGGTCGCATTGATGCCTGGGAGGCGGATCGTGCGACATACTGGGGACCAGAGTTCTGGAACGGCGATCCGGTTAACGATGTCAAAGAACACCCTGGTCATCCTGACGAGATGGTTACTCGCACTATTCGGTGGGTTGGGAAGCCGAACGAGGAATACTACGACCTTGAAAACCCGCTAGCAGCTTCGCACCAAGCGCTAATTTACGTCAATCCAGAGGGTCCAAACGCTGAAGGCGACCCCTATGGCTCGGCGCGAGACATTCGCGAGACTTTTGCGCGTATGGGCATGAATGACGAAGAAACTGTCGCGCTCATTGCAGGTGGTCATGCCTTTGGCAAAAGTCATGGTATGGTCTCGCCGGACAAGATCGGTCCGGCACCCGAAGCTGCGCCGATTCAGGCTATGGGCTTGGGGTGGCAAAACCCTGAAGGCACTGGGTTTGCCCAATATACGATGACGAACGGGATCGAAGGATCGTGGACTCCAAACCCAACCCAGTGGGACAACAGTTACCTAAGCAATCTTTTTAAGTACGATTGGGAACAAACAAAGAGTCCAGTAGGTGCCATTCAGTGGAAGCCGAGCAATCCTGATGCGCCAAAGACACCGGATGCCCATCGGCAGGGCGTT
>NZ_JBXXZH010000144.1:0-24283 GCF_059640475.1 Calothrix sp. CBUCES-K 9914 | reverse complement strand
CACGCGCGCGTAAAGCACACTAAAATAATGTATGCTTTATGTTTGCTTAAAACCAAGTATTTATAAGCTATTTAACCTGTTAATTACTTTGTAATATAAGTTTATTTATTAATATCTAATTACTCATATTTTGCAATTATCAAATTTTATGTCAAAATCTTAACTGCGTACAAGCCGAGCTAACTGTCAATGCCCACGTCAAATAAAATACACAATAATCTGAAGTAGTATAGATCCAATTTTCTGTTTTTGCTGTGCGGTTTCTACCTAACATAGACACTTTTTGAAAGTTAATAAAACACTTCCGCTACACCAGCTTCTTAAGAGTAGGCGCCACCAGTAATTCTTTTTAAAAAATAGTATTTTACGTAATATTTCTAGACTTATAAATAAAATTTATACTAATTATACTTAGAAGATATTTTTTGATTGCTGTTATATTTATACGCTTTTTATTAACTTTTTACGAGTTTTCCCGCTAAATGCAGTATGCTAGCTTACTTAAAGATTTTTAGTATTTTTATTTACTTTCGGCATAAGTAATTGTGTAACATGTTATGCGACATTCTGAAGTGCGGAATATGGGTTAAAAATAAATAATAGTTGTATTTAAATAGAATCGGCGCCACTGTTTGACCGCCATTCCTTGCCCACAGCCCATTTAAGATGCGTTTGCCCTGAACCTCCGCTTTGCGTTGAATATAGTTTTTGTTAGTATTCTTTTTGGTTAAATATTTTGATATATATTGAGAATAATTATTAGTTAAACCTGTAAGATTGAATGAGTATTGTACTATTTTTGTAATATTTGTAGTAAGTATTATAACTAACTATGTTTGAAATTAGAGTACTTATCTCTCGGGACTCACCCTTGAAATTAACTATAACTGCGCGTGACTTTACTTGTTCAAATACAAACTGTTCTGGTATACAATGGTTTTTATTTGGGGTCATAATTCAAACTGCTGTAATTGTTGTGCAATATATATTTTGGCAGGTTTTGACTCCTATTTTCTCAAATCTTGTGAGAAATCCGGGTATAGCTCCCCACAAATTAAAACGTTCTCTAATTATAGTTAACAGGCAACTGCATGAGTTCCCATCTCCCAGAAATAGAGAGTATATAACGACCCCAAGGATAACGAAGGGTATAAATTGCAATTCTTTTAAGGAGGTGGAACAATTGGTAATAACTAGCGTTGAGTAAAATCACTGTGAATTCAAAATATTGTGAATTTGTCAAGCTATCTAGTAATGGTAGGTGTATAGTTGAAATGGTTAGTGCAGCTAGAGACTATTTAAAACAAGAGTTTCCAACGCTTGCAGATGAGTCAGATGCAGCAATACAGCGTCAGCTTTGGCAACAAATGCATACGCAACAAGCTGTTAGTCATCTCGCTTCCATTTGTCTACGCTGCTATATCTCTCACCAAATTTACCAGACTTGCTACGATTTAGGCGCCAAGTTCGGCAAGCAAAACGGTTTCCATTATCAAGATTTGTTACCAACTGTGTTGGGGGATGAGGTGTTACTCAAAACACACCACCAGTCACCTAACTCCTACAAGTCCCTAGCAACAACGATACTAGAATCATACAACCCTGGTAAAGGTTCACTCAATACTTGGGTAAGTCGCTCTGTTAAACAATATCCTGCAATTAAAAAGTTTCTACTTGAGCATGGTGTTTTTCTAATCAGCGACTGGGCACTTTTGAATGATACTACTCCCAAAGAGTTGCGACGAATCTTTACACAAATGTTTGGTTTATCATCGTTGGAAATTGAGCAAGCTTGTAATTTGTTAGTTAGCTATCATGCAGTATACCGTAATGACCGCTTACAACAGCGTCTCACAACTTCGACTTTACCTTGTCAAGTTCCCACTAGTATACAGCTAACTCGCATCGCAACTGACTTACAAACTCAAATAGGTAAAAGTCTCAGTAACGATGCTATTTTAAAGCAACTGCAAAATATCGCAGCCAAACTTCGAGAATACCGCATTGCTGCACAAGGTGGCGCCACTAAAACACTATCTTATAACGCTCTTGAAATTCAACCGTTAGTAGATAGCCAACAAGCTGCACTCGATAACGATGAAAAAGAAGAAAATGAATTTATTAAGTTATATACTCAACAGTTGGTTCAGTCCCTCGACCAAGCTCTGTCTCAAGTTATTGAAGACTATATCAATAAACTCCAACGCAGGCGCCCACTTCTCGTAGAAAAATTTATCACCGCTTTACACCTACTCCACTGTAAAGGTGAGTCTATGACAAAAATTGCACCACAAATCAACTTTACACAACAATTTGAAGTTACTCGCTTATTAAAACTTAATGATATCCGGACGGATGTTCGGCAAAAGTTATTAATGATATTGCGTACTGAGGTGAGGGATATTGCCCAAGAGTTTACAAGTGTCGAACGGTTACAAGCGTTAGACCAGAAAATAAATGAGGCATTAGAAGAGCAAATTAATAAAATTATTGCACAAGCGGAATCGGAAATTAGAAGTCCAATTCGTAACCAACCCCTTCGCAGTCTCTTTGCACATCGTCTTTGTTTCTATCTAGACAACAGGGCAAAAACTAACTCTTCAGGTGCGTGACGCTACTAGTTGATTAGTTTTGTTTCAGATTTGTTAAGCGCGCGTCACACACTCTACTCCTTGTATTATGAACGAACAAACTTTTTTGACTGAATATTTTGACGATTTTGACTTTTACTCATTGAGTAATGTTAACACTGAATTGGCGCCTTCTCAAATTCAGCGTGCTATACAACTAAGTTCAGCAATAACTTTACCTGACTCTAGTTGGCAAGTTTACCTTACTGCTTTAGGTGTACTGGGGTTTGAACAGTGGGTGAGTGAAAGGGCACCTGATTTGGAAGTACAATTTAACGAGTCATCAATTTGGCAACCAGCTTATGCAAATTTACTTGCTGCTGCTAGTAATATCCAAGTTGGCGCCTTTAAAGTTTGTATAATTACAGCAAGTAAGGTTAGTGATGTACAAAGCATTCCGTTTGCAGTATTGGACGTTCCACAACTAGCAGCGCATTTTTATGTGTTGATGCAAGTTGATGAAGAACTTGGACAAACTGGGGTGTTTGGGTTCATGGACTATCAGCAGTTTCAAAGCTATAAAAAACAAGCTTCGTTAAAAGTTGATGAAGATTGGACTTATACTTTAGACAACGACAGCTTTAACTTAGACCCAGATGCACTTTTATTGAATTTACGCTGTTTGGATGCAAATGCAATTAAGTTACCTGTTAGTATACCAGTTACACAAACTGACACATCTGTAGCACTACAGCAAAAGTTAACTAAGTTACAATCTAATTTTAAAAAGCATCCTTCACAGTATCTAACTGTGGAAGAAGCTACTATGTTGTTTAGTAACCCTGATTTAATTAACTGGTTGTACGAACTAATGCGTGCGTCCGTTACTAACGGCAATAATATCAATAATAATATAGATGTTGATGTTGTGGCGCCGCGTGTAACAGCACAACCATTAATAAATGTAAGGCTGTGGCTACAAAATCAAATCGATACGATAGCATCAGAACTAGGGTGGATGTTAATGCCGACGTTATCTCCATCACCGTTACGTAAGTCTGAAGAATTCCAAAAAATTCGAGATGGACTAGAAGCGCAAAAAATACATATTCCATACACAGCTACTGGTGGTACGCGCGATTTAAATGCAGAGTGCGGTGCATTAAGATTGTATGCTGTAATTTGGGAGTTAGAGTCAACAACAGATAACCCAGAATGGATGTTGTTAATTGCATTAGGGTCTGTTTCAAATATGCCAATGCCAAAAACGTTACAGTTACAAGTTCGTGACCAAACACAAGAATTATTCAACCAGTCTTTAGAAGATACTAACAGTGGAATATTATATACCCGTCTTATTGGCGATGCTAATGACCGTTTTTGGATAACGATAACTGCTGATAATAATACAGTATTTGAAATCCCACCTTTCGGAATGGAGGGAAGTTAGTGAATCAATATAACACAACTATTAACGATAATTTAAACTTTGTTTGTGACAAAGTAAGTAAAAATACATTATACATCATTAAACTTTGCCCTTGACGTGAGCTATGACTGTACTACATCTATTCAATCTCAAAGTTCAAAAGGTAGAAAATACATGTTTGTTTGAGTTGTCTTGGGGACAGGGACTATATGCAGCTGCACAACTCGATTATCCCGTAGTTTTAACAACATTGTACCAAGATTGGAGAAAAGCATACCTGAACTTTTATCAGTCAGACGAGATGCGTGGCAAAATGGTAGATGGTGGAGTTGCAAAGCTTACTATTGACTGGCACGCTGAACTCGTCAAAGCTGAATCAAAATTCATGTATGAGTTTAATAGCTGGTTGCGAAGTGCTGAGTTGTTCGATATCCGCGCGCAGATTGGTGGTAATAGTGGTAATATAAAGCAAGCAAATCAAACTGTTAGAGTGTGTTTGACGTGTACACCAATAGAGTTGGATAGGTTTCCGTGGGAAGCTTGGGAAAGTGAATTTGCGAGTGCTGGAACTATACAAATCATTCGCTCTCCTCAAAAAATTAGCGCTCAAACGCATCAACTACAGCAAAAAGGGCGTACTAGAATCTTAACAATATTGGGTGACGATACAGGATTAGATTTTAAAGTTGAACTTGATGCTCTGAAGGAGTTATCGAAAATAGCGGATGTTCAGTTCGTTGGATGGCAACCTAACCAAACAGGTTTGCAAGTTATTGAGAAAATTACAACAGCGATAGCTGATGAGAAAGGGTGGGACATTTTATTTTTTGCTGGACATAGTAATGAAACACACTTAACGGGAGGGGAGTTAGGTATTGCACCAGGAGTATCGATATCAACGTCTGAGATAGCAAAGTTATTGAGTTCAGCGCGCGAACGTCGGTTAAAGGTAGCTATATTTAATTCGTGTAGTGGGTTAAATATTGCTAAATCTCTCATAGATTTAGGGTTTAGTCAAGTGATGGTGATGCGTGAACCTGTCCATAACCGGGTTGCACAAGAGTTTTTAGTCAAGTTTTTACTTTCTTTGGGTAAACACCTGAATGTGTATGACTCAATGATGGAAGCACGTCAATTTTTACGTCTTGAAAAATCTCATACTTTTCCTTCATCTTACTTGTTACCTTCGCTGTTTTGTCATCCCGGCGCCGAGCTATATAAAATTCCCCCTACATTACCGTGGTATAAACGTGTTCGTGAAGTAGTTTTACCAAATAGTATCATAGAGGGTGCAGCTTTAACTTTGGCAGTTGCGGTTGGTACAATTATTCCCGTTCAAGATTTTTTACTTGATGGACGGGTGTTAGCTCAAGCGATGTATCGTAATTTTACCAGTCAAATACCATCTATTGAGGCGCCACCAGTTGCGTTAGTGGAGATAGATAGTGAGTCAATAAGAAAGCGTAAACTTCCATCTTCGCAAATTTTGCCGATGAACCGCAGCTATATTGCAGAGTTAATGGAACGCGCGCAGAAGTTGAACGCACAAGTCATTGGTTTAGATTTTTTAATCGATACACCACAAAAATATCCACTCGACGCTGATAAAAAGTTAGGAACAGCAGTCGGTCGCGCGGTAAAAGATAATAGATGGGTTGTTTTTGGAACTATTTTAAACGATGATAATGAAGTTAGTGTTAATGATGCGAATGGTATTCGTAGTCGTAACTGGACTTTACAAGGTTATACCGAATCGTTTCCAAACTATTTAGAGTTACCTGAAAGCTGCCGTGAAAAATGCCCTATTTCTTATTTAATGGCACTTACTCAGCTAGCAACGCAGGAAATAACTGACCTACCGAAACCTAATGCTACTGGTAGTACTGATTTACGCACTCAATTATTGAATACGGTTGAGCAGAAACAACCTCCAAAGGGTAATTTAACATCATTGACAAAGTGGCGCCCATTATTTGGGCAACAACCAATAATTGATTTTTCGATACCTCCAGATAAAGCGTACACGAAAATACCTGCTTGGCAGTTAATGGAAAATCCTGATGTTAATAAGTTTCCACTTGTATCAAAACAAATTGTATTAATTGCGACAGGAAACGATGAACGTTTAGGAAAAGCAGCAGGTGTACCCGACCGAATGTCAGCACCGAGTGCAATGAAATATTGGACAGGACAGTCATGGATGACAGGAGGTCAGTCTTTAGCGTATTCCACTCATCATTTTATCCGGCGCCATTTTATTACGCCAATACCTGATATTTGGATGATAGTAGCTGCGATTTTTGCAGGTAAAATTACTGAATCTGTATTAAAAACAAAGTCTCCATTAAAACCAAAACTACGTTTACAAATTCTTTCAGGCGCCTTAATAGGAGTTGTATTGTATGGAGTAGCAGAGTTGCAACTGTATATAACAGCGGCACTTTTACTACCTTGGTTCTTACCTTCATCAGTGTTTATAGCTTATGTATTATCTGCGACAAGGAGAAAAAACCATGCTTAAATTATCAAAGTTTTTAATAATTATTTTGTTCGCAACTAGTTTTGTGACTACAGGTAGCTTTACCAATATAAAATCAACTCAAACACTCGCTCAAGTTAGAGTATCAGATTTTCTTTCACTATGGAAGAGGAAGAGTGAACGAAAAGTCGCGCGAACCTCACGTTCAATAGGTGTTTGTGCAATTTCACCAGGTATATTTGAAACGTACCAAGTATGGAACGACCGTCCACTATTTTTGTGGAAGTCATCAGCAAAGCAAGATGCAGAGCTAGTTATACGTGAGTACGACAATCAAACCGAAGTTTGGAGAAAACCTGTTAATATAGCTGATGAAAAGCTTTTATATAGTGGAGAAAAACCTCTTGAAGCAGGTAAGCTTTATCAATGGCAGCTTTTTAACAAGACAAAGGGTATTAATGAGTCAGTGACATTCCAAATAATGCCTGCTTCTGAACGTGGTAAAATTCAAAGTGATTTAGAAGCGTTAGAAAAAAGTTCGCTCGTTAAAAAAGCGTCACCGGAAGAAACTGCTCTCTCAAAAGCAAATTACTTCTTGGAATATAAAATTCAGAATAAAAACGATGATGTAACTCATTTGCCTTGGTCGGATGTGTTACAGTCTCTTTATGAAGTGAAAAACCCTTCTACTTCGTTTGTAGAACAGCGTGAAAAATTTGTAGTTTCCATGTGTACAATTAATTCTACTGCAAGTAATCAGAAATAGTATATCCTAAACCCTAGAAGTGTAAGTTTGGCAACGGATGTTGATTTTGAATAACTGTGACGTGAAATAATACCAAGTAACCACGGGAGCAATGAACACAATATTTGTGAACCGTGGTTCACATTTTATTGGTCATAGAAATATCCAAATATCCTTCTTATATCATGTCCGGTTGATTACCCATAATTACCACGTTACGTAGAGACGCGATTAATCGCGTCTCTACAATAATTTTATTATAGTTACGCTCCCAAATATGATACCACTAGAAGAATAAAGGGTTGTGTATAGCTATCAAGTTATATATATCTATATATGTAAATAGCGGGGAAGGGGGAAATCAAAATGTTCAAATCAGACCATCATAAAGTTAACTACAGTATTGCACTTACAACAGTATCGCTTTTCCTTATATTCCCCGTAGACGCAACATTCTCGCAAACCAAAAAAACTGGAAGCTGGGTTCATGAAGAATTAATAGCACAAGCTCAAATTCAAAAGCAGGATAGAAAAGAAATTATTAGATTAAATAAAGAGGGTTTGCAGCTACTTGAGCAAGGCAAATATAAAGAAGCTTTGATTTTATTTGAAAAAGCTTTACTAATTTGTAAACAATTAGACGATAAAGATGCTGAGGGTAGTATTATCAATAATATTGGCGGGGTTTATGAAAATATTAAGCAGTATCCAAAAGCGTTAGAGTATTATCAAAAAGCGTTAAATATTAGTAAGCAATTAAACGATAAACCAGGTGAAGGTACTGCTCTAAATAATATTGGGGCTGTTTATGACAATTTGAATCAGTATCAAAATGCATTGAAATATTATCAAGAATCATTAGCTATTCGTAAAATAGCAGGTAATAAATCGCGTGAAGCCCAAACTATTAACAGTATTGCTGGTGTTTACGTAAGGTTAAGACAGTATAAAGAAGCATTAGATTATTATCAACAAGCTTTAATTATTCGTAAACAAATTAATGAAGCAAAAGGTGTAATATATATTCTTCACAAGATTGGAGCGATTTACGAACAATTAGAACAGTATAAAGAATCATTAATATATTATCAGCAATTATTATCTATTTATCAACAATTAAATGATAAGACTAGTCAAGGTAAAGCTTTTAATAAAATTGCAGCAGTTTACGATAAATTAGGACAGTATAAAGATTCACTAGAGTATTATCAAAAAGCGTTAGAGATTAGTAAAGAATTTGGTGATAAGCCAGGTGAGGGTGATATATTGAACAATATTGGCGTAGTTTATGATATCTTTGGGCAGTACAAAAAAGCGCTAGAGTATTATCAACAAGCATTAGCTATTCGGCAACAACAAGATGATAAACTTGGTCAAGGTATAACTCTTAATTATATTGGATTAGCTTATCAGAATTTAGGAAAATATCAAATCGCCTTAGACTATTACCAACAATCATTAGCTATTCGTAAAAAAAGAAATGATAAAGCAGGTCACGCTCAATCTCTCAACAATATTGGAGAAATTTTTCGGTATTTTGGGCAATACCAAAAAGCGTTAGAATATTATGAACAAGCGTTACCTATTAGTAAACAAGTAAATAATAAAGTCATTGAAAGTGCATGTCTAAATAATATTGCGTTTGTTTATCAAAGTTGGGGACAGAATCAAAAAGCATTAAAATATTATGAACAAGCTTTAGCTCGTATTCGACAAGCCAAATATAAGCCAGGTGAGACAAAAATTATCATAAGTATTGGAGTTGTTTACCGTAATTTGGGAGAATACCAACAAGCTTTAGATTATTATCAACAAGCACTTGGGCTTAGTAAGCAGATAAATGATAAGTTAGGTGAGGGTATAGTTATCAACAATATTGGAGAAGTTTACCTGAACTGGAAACAGTACGACAAAGCATTAGATTATTTTCAGCAGTCATTAGATATTAGTCAAAAATCTGGTGATAAAGCTGGTGAAGCAATTAGTTTTAACAATATTGGAGGAGTTTATATTTTTAAAAACCAATATTTTCAAGCAGAAAAGCCTTTATTCGATGCTATTACAATTTGGGAAGAACTACGTCTTAAATTAACTGACGACCAAAAAATTTCTATTTTTAATCAACAGCTTAGAACATATAAGTTGTTACAAAATGCTTTATTGTCTCAAAATAAAATAGAGCAATCTTTAGAAGTATCTGAGCGTGGAAGAGCAAGAGCGTTTATCGATTTATTAACATCAAAGGTTACAAATAATAATGATGCTATCGGTAAGCTACCAACAATTACTAACATAAAAATCATTGCTCAAAAGCAAAAGCTAACGCTTGTTGAATATTCTGTACATTCTGAAGAGCTTTATGTTTGGGTAGTAAAACCCACTAGGGAAATCGCTTTTAATAAAATTGATTTAAAATCTTTAAAAACACCTTTGAATAAATTAGTAGAAAATAGTCGTTTTTCTATTGGTGTTAGAGGACGTGGTATTAAGGCATCGCAAGTCCCAGAAACGAATCATCAAAACAGGTTACAAGAACTACATGAAGTATTAATTAAACCTATAGCTAAACATTTACCTCAGAACCCAGACGAGCGAGTTGTTTTCATCCCAGATGAATCTTTATTTCTAGTCCCATTTCCAGCATTGGTGGATGAAAAGCAAAAATACTTGATTGAAAAACATACTATTCTTACCGCACCTGCAATTCAAGTTTTGGAATTTACTGACAAAAGTAATCAAAAGCCAGTAAAATTTGCTGCTCTACAAGAAGATGAAAAATTAATTGTTGGTAATCCGATTATGCCTTATGTTGGCATACCACCAAAACAATTATCTAATTTACCAGGCGCCGAACGAGAGACCAAACTAATTGCGTCTCTACTGAATGCAAAACCCTTAATTGGCAAAGATGCAACAAAATCACAGGTAATGAAGAGAATGAAAAATGCAAAACTCATTCATCTTGCAACCCACGGATTACTTGATGGTTTTGGTGAACGCATACCTGGTGCAATAGCTCTAGCTCCAGATTCTCTCCCATCCCCTAAACAACCTAACGAAGGACTTTTACGCACAACCGAAATTATCGAAAATCTCAAAATTCAAGCTGACTTAATAGTCTTAAGCGCTTGCGATACTGGTAAAGGAGAAATAAGCGGAGACGGTGTACAAGGATTATCCCGCGCATTGTTAACGGCAGGTGCTAAAAGTTTAATAGTATCGCTATGGCAAGTACCAGATGAAGCCACCTCAGATTTAATGGTTGAATTCTACCAGCAATTGGAGAAAAACCCAGATAAAGCTTTCTCTTTGCGTCAAGCAATGTTAAAAACAATGCGAAAATACAGGAGTGCAGCAAATTGGGCAGCGTTTACTATAATAGGCAACCCAGAATAAATTATTCTGCGTTAGTTTTAGTTGTTCCTTTCATACGACAGTGCCAGTTGCCAAAGGTGTTTTGGAAACAGATTATCAAACCAATACGTTCACCTCGCGAGCGGGCGCTTAAGTAAGTGCCATTCAACACTACAGGCGCCAATTAAAAAGTGATTCTGAACAAATATAATTCAAACTTAAGATGTTTATTAGCCTTTGAAAATATATCTATATAATTATTAAATACTAAATTCTGATAACTATTTAAGTACGAATGACCTTGTGACAGTTGGGTAATAGCTAGGGGGTGCGGAATGTGGGTTGTATTTGTAAAAATTTTATAATTTCATGATTTACGAAAAACTAAATAACCGCCAAGACAAGCAAAAGTATTAGATAATGTTGGTCAAAGTTTAGCTGGAATAGTTTAATCAATTGCCTGTGCAAAAGCAGTGCTGAGTATAGTTAATCCTTCGACGATGGTTTGAAGTTGTTCTTGCGGTAGGTCATTGAGGATATTAGAAATTTTGGTACTAATCAGTAATTTAATTTGTTCTAAATGATACTCTCCATCTGGTGTTAATACAAGGATAACTTGGCGCCTACTTTCGGGGTTTTCGCTTCTGTTGATAAGTTGTTTTTGTACAAGACGGTCAATTAAATTTGATGCTGTGGCTTTTGTGACTTCCAAATGCTCCGCAAGTTGGGATAGTGAGGCGCCTGGATAACGGTGAAGATAACCAAGCGCGCGAAACTGAGGTACAGAAAGTGATTCTGGTAATAATTCAGTGTGGCGCCGCATTTCAACGCGAAGAAACTGTGTAATTACAGGAACCGCTTCTATGACTTTTGCCGCACACTGCTGTGATGATATTTTACTTCTAAGTTCTTCTGTACTCATACTCTACATGTGTATATGGATGTTATACTAACTGTTAGCATAGCTAACTAATATATGATACAGCGAAAAGAAACAAAAGGTGTAGATAATACCGGGTGGTTAAAGTGGGCAATTGCAATTGCTGCATCTTTAGGCGCCATATTAGAGGTAATTGATACAAGTATTGTGAATGTTGCATTAACTGACATGCAGAGCAGTTTGGGTGCGACAATTACGGAAATTGGCTGGGTAGTGACGGGATATGCGATAGCAAACGTCATAGTTATACCGTTGACAGCGTGGTTGGGAGATTACTTTGGACGAAAAGCTTACTTTATATTTTCTCTGGTAGGGTTTACTGTTGCATCGATGATGTGTGGGTTTGCGAGCAACTTGCAAATGCTTATTATCGCGCGTATTTTACAGGGACTGTGTGGGGGAGGGTTACTTGCGAAAGCACAGGCAATTTTATTTGATACCTTTCCACCAGAACAGCAGGGACTCGCACAGGCAGTATTTGGGGTAGGTGTAATTTCTGGCCCTGCCATTGGTCCAACTTTAGGAGGTTTTCTGACTGACAGTTTAGGATGGCGGTGGATTTTCTTTATTAATTTACCTTTTGGTATTTTAGCTGTAGCGATGTGTTGGTTATTTTTACCTAAAGACCATGCAAAAGTAAATAATAATCGCACTGTTGACTGGTTGGGAATTGCGCTTTTAACAATTGCTGTTGGTTGTTTGCAAACCTTTTTAGAAGAAGGTGAAAAGGAAGATTGGTTTGCTTCTGGGTTTATTGTGACGTTAGCAATAACCAGTGTTGTTGGTTTGGTGCTTTTTATTTGGCGAGAATTAACTGCTCAAAACCCTGCCGTTGACTTACGAGTATTGCGACATCGTTCTTTGGCAGCAGGTTCTGTTTACTCTGCTGTTTTGGGAATGGGGTTATACGGCGCCTTATTTGCTGTTCCCATATTTGCTCAAACTATATTACACTATACAGCCACACAAACAGGGATGCTATTATTTCCAGGCGCCTTAGCATCTGCGGTAACAATGATAATGCTAGGAAAGCTAACAAGTAAAATAGACCCCAGATTTATCATTGCTGCTGGAGGTATTATTACTAGCCTAGTAATGTTTAATTTACAACATATTAATCCTGATAGTAATAGTGAAACATTATTTTATCCTTTACTGTGGCGGGGTGTTGGAACGGTAATGATGTTTTTACCGTTGAGTTTAGCAACATTAAGTCCACTGCCAAAACAAGATATTCCAGCGGGTTCAGGTTTTTATAACTTGACAAGACAATTGGGTGGTAGTATTGGAATCGCGATGTTAACGACTTTACTCGCTCAAAGAGAAGCTTTTCATCGCGCGATACTAGTAGAGAAACTAAGTATTTATGACCCTGCGACAAGTCAACGGTTATCTCAGCTTGCAGCAGGGTTAGAAGGTCGTGGTGTTGACACATCCCAAGCGCAAAGTCAAGCGTTAGCAATTATCGATCAAACAGTCAATATGCAATCTGCTATTTTATCTTTTGAGGATATTTTTTGGGCAGTAGGGGTAGCTTTTTTAGTTAGTTTACCCTTACTCCTGTTGCTAGGTAAAAAACAAACTGGTGGCAATATCTCGTCCGCATATTAATAACGTGCGCGCGAAAAAATATAAACGTCGGATGCGTAACGCTATAAATAACACGAACGTCGGATGCGTAACGCTATAAATAACACGAACGTCGGATCTGGAGTTTAGACTAAATGGCTTCAGCCCAAGAAAAAAAAAGGGGTCTGATTGAATACAGGCCCCTTTTGACAGATGCTGAGATAAGAACCACCAAATCTCACCCTGCCAATATGAAATCTGACTTTCCTTCGAGAATTCCGTCAAGCAGCTTACAAGCTTCTAGGCAAAGCACACGACGCAACATTTGAACTAACAGACGCAATATTAACTACACGTAATGCTTACAGTTTGGCAGATTTGTCTCTATCAGCGTTCTTTCGACGCAAGTGGCCTAGCATTTATGAGGCGCTACAAGATAGCAGACCGAAACGAAATAAATTGATGCAGTTATACATTAAACAGATACCAACTTCCCAGAGGCGCCCATTACTGGCGGGAGACCATACTGCATGGTCTCGCCCCGACGCAGTAACTCTGCAAGAGAGAACAATTGAGCATAGTGTTGCTGGAATACCAGGAAATAAACCCATTACGATTGGACAAGGATATAGTACGATTGCTTGGGTGCCAGAGGATTCAGGTAGCTGGGCACTGCCTTTAAGGCATGAAAGGATAACTAGCTACGAAAATCCAATTGAAAAGGCTGCTTGGCAACTACAACAAGTGTGTAAACATTTACCTACTAGACCAATTTCTGTATGGGATAGCTCGTCGCGGATGTGCGCCCTTTATTTCAAAAACCGTTGATATTCCAGCAGATATTCTTGTACGTTTGCGTTCTAATCTTTGTCTATGGACAGCGCCTCCAGAGTACTCCGGCAAGGGGCGCCCACGAAAACACGGTAATAAATTTAAGCTCAATGAACCGGATTCATGGGAACCAGTAGCTCAGAGTATAGAGTTAAACGACCCGAAGCTAGGTAAGGTAAGAGTTCGCTTGTGGGAAAATTTACATTTCCGTAAAACTGCTGCGCGTCCGATGTCTTTAATAAGGGTTGAACGTGTTGATGATAAAGGTAATTTACGGGTAGCGAAGCCGCTGTGGCTAGCCTGGGTAGGAGAAGAAATGCCTCCGTTGTCGGAAGTTTGGTGCCTTTATTTACGCCGTTTTACCGTTGACCATTGGTATCGTTTTTTAAAGCAACGTCTTCATTGGACTCTTCCGAAGCTCAGTACTCCCAAGCAATGTGAACGTTGGAGTGATTTAATGCCAATGATTACCTGGGAATTATGGTTGGCTCGTGATATTGTTGCTGATAACCCTTTACCTTGGCAAAAGTCTTTAGACAAACTAACGCCTGGAAGAGTTGCCCAAGCTATGAATTTGATTTTGGAGGCTATCGGCACTCCTGCACATTTGCCCAAACCTCGCGGAAAGTCTCCGGGCTGGGAAGAAGGAAAACCGCGACAACGTAGAATTCGCTATCCTGTAGTTAAAAAAACTACGCCAAAGCCACGTAAGGAACAACAAAAATCGGCTTAGTATTAAAGAATTGTATACTTCAAGTTTGTTTTTTACGAACTCAGTGCCACTGGGTCATTTCTTGGCGCCTAGTCTAAACTCCAGTCGGATGCGTAACGCTATAAATAACACGAACGTCGGGTGCGTAACGCTATAAATAACACGAACGTCGGGTGCGTAACGCTATAAATAACATGAACGTCGGGTGCGTAACGCTATAAAGAACATGAACGTAGCAACAAAACTTGTAGCGTTACGCACCTTACCCATCACCATATTATAACAAAATATAGGTGAGAAAATTATTTTAAAAATTTATGGTGCGTGACACTACGAGCATTGCGCTTCGTTTCACAATAGTAAGTTGTGTCACGCACCCTACACGTTTTTTATTGTTTAATTAACGATAAAACCTTTGTTTTATACACTACTTTCATACACATAAAAATAATCTAAACTTGGGTTTATACGCTACAGTGAAGCGTTTTATTATCTTAGTTTGTGGAAAAAATATAATCGCTATTCTCAATTTTTCAAACCACTGCGAGAAGTATATATGTATACAAAAGTGCTTAAAGTTGCTTTGAGTCTCTTATGTTTTGCTATGTTAGGGTTTAGCACTGATGTAAAAGTTGATGCTATAAACGCTTCGACTACAACTTACGCGCGTAAGTCTACCAAAAGAACAAGATATTATTATTTTAACTCTTATAGAGAATACTTGGTATCTCCAAATAACCAATATACAATAGTACGGGGTTCCAATAGAAGGAATTTTTTGTATGACCTTAGCTCTGACCGTTTAATTACTAACATTCGGTGTAGAGGAAGTAATCAAGGTTATGGTAGTATTTCTACCAATTGGAGACGAGATTCTCAGGTTGCTTTAATAACTTATAATGGACAATGGGCGCCACGCGATGTTTGTTTAGTTAGTGTTGATGGCGCCCAAGTTAACATATATAATCGGATGCAATACGATGCTCACACATTTCTAGCACAATCTTACGACTCTAACTATTGGAGAAACAGAGATAGACTAGTGTTCGATTTCTTTAGAAGTGATTCATTGTTAAGAATTACTAACAACCGTATAACTGTGTTAGCAAGGCTTTATACTCCGAATAACGCATATAGTCAATCACTGTTAATGAACTACAGATACCAAATAATTGGCGATTTTATCGAATTCAGCTTAGTGAGCATCCGTATAGCTTAACTGACTCGCTAAAAAATATCAGCAGGGTCAGCAGATTGGAGTTTCCGCATAGCTATCGCACCCGAAATACTACACATTACCACTGTCAGCACAAACACATTTACCGCGCGTTCAACCGTCATCGCAATCGGTAACATTGTGGCGCCTGCCGCAATACTGTATAATCCAATAGCAGCAATGAAACTGGGAATATAACCTAAAATTGCTAAAAACAACGATTCTTGTATCAATACCCGCAGTAAAAAACCATCCGTATATCCCATCGCTTTGAGTGTTGCGTACTCAGGTAAATGTTCTGAAACATCAGAATAAAGGATTTGATAAACAATTACAATCCCTACAATAAACCCAACACCAACACCCAAACCAAAGATAAACCCTATCGCTGTACCTTCTGCCCAATATTTCTTCTCTATCTGAGCAAACTCTTCGGTAGTCAGTACCGATACATCTTTGGGTAAAGACGCAGCAAGTTGTTTTTTCACCCTTGGTATACTCGCGTTATCCTTCAAGTTAATCAAACCTACCGCAATTTTCTCTGGTTTACTCCTGGGAAACAACTGCATGAATGTAGATTCACTCGTTATCACATTACCATCTGCCGCAAACGAGGCGCCGTTTGTAAATAAACCAGTTACATTTACACCTTTACCGTTTAACTCAGTTTCAAAATTGTTATTTTTCTTAAACTCATCATTACTCACACCATAGTCAGGACGACCAGCAATATCAAACAACACACTATTCAACGGTTTAAGACTTTCAAGTCGTTTATTTACCTCTGGCATTTTAAATGTCGGTTTAGTTGGGTCAACCCCCCATACTAAAATAGCTCTTTCTAAACGAGTTTGAGGATTACGCCATTGTCCAGTGGAGATGTAAATTGGAGTTACCGACTCAACACCATCATACGCCAAAGTTTGATATAATCTTTCCCGCGCAAAGTCTTTGACTGAAAATAAAGTTTGCATTTGCGGGTCAATTAATACCAAGTCAGCTTGTAGGTTACGATGCGGTTGTATTGAAGCATCATATAAGGCGCCTTCAAACCCCATTTGAATTAACATTAATATATCAGCAAACGCAATTCCTGCTACCGCCACAGCTAGACGAGTTTTCTCCTTCATCAACTGGCGCCAAGCTAACGGTGTTTTTTTATTCTTTTTAAACAACTTCATATTCATCATATTTTAATTCCTTCGTTGTTTATAACGAACATTCGTTATGGTTTACTGTAATAAAAAGTTACAAACTATAAATCAATGGATGTTTGAACTTGTAAGTTAGTAAGTCCAGCAACACGAGGATTATCTTCTGGGTTGATACGAATTTTGACTTCGACAACACGACGGTCAAGGTTTTCTCCAGGTTGGTTAGCAAAGACGTTTTGGCGGTTAACCTGTAAACCAATTTGTGATACAGTACCTTTGACTTCACTCTTAAACGCTTGTCCAGTCACTTTGGCAGTTTGTCCAAGTTTAATTTTACCGATATCGCTTTGGTAAACTTCTGCAACTGCTACCATTTGACTAGTTTGTGCTAAATCTACAATACCGTCATCACCAATCTTTTCTCCCGCGCGGGTATGAATTTTGAGAATTTGTCCAGATAGCGGCGCCCGGATGTAAGATTGTTCAAGTTCAGTTTGCGCGCGTTTAGTAGTAGCGATAGCATTATCAACTTCGGTTTGTGCAGCTTGAACATCCACAGGTCGAACTTCGGCGATACTATTTAATGTAGCTTCAGCCTCACTAACTTGTTTATTACCAGTAGCGTTGATACGGGAGAGAGCGATTTTTGCTTCGCTAACCAACTTACTATTAGTAGTATCGATACGTTTCAAAACAGCTTTCGCTTCACTAACTTGTCTACTGCTGGTAGTATCGATACGTTTCAAAACAGCTTTTGCTTCACTAAGCTCTTGAGATGCTGTTTCCACACTCAACCGTTTACCATCGAATAGCGAAATAGATATCGCCCCTTCATTATATAGTTGCTGATAACGTCGCAATTCTGAGTTTGCGTTATTCAACTGTGCTTCTAACCTGGCAATGGTTGCGAGTTGTGCTTGTTTATCACCTTGTGCTTGAGCTTCCAACCGAGCAATATTTTCTAAGTGTGCTTGTTTATCACCTTGCCACTGTGCTTCCAAACGAGCAATACTTTCTTGTTGTCCAACTTTATCACCAACAGATTGAGCTTGTAATCTAGCGACTGTAGCTTTTTGAGCTTGAATTTGTCCAGTTTTAGCACCAGCTTGTACTTGAGCTAACTTTGCTTTTGCCATACTGACTTGTTTTTGGGCAACAAGTAAAGCATCTTGTAACCTTGCTCTTGAATCTAATACAGCAACAACCTGACCTGCTTTAACTTTATCACCTTCAGAGACCAACACCTTACCCACTCTATCACCATCCAAAGGAATAGGCGCCGATAACTTAATTATTTCAGCTTCCGGTTCCAGGTGCCCCAAAGCAGTGACTTTAGTAACAGGTGGTGCAGTTTCAATAGGTTCTTCGACAGGTTTACCAGCTAAACCAAACTGCTGGGCGCCATAATATAATACACCACCAGTAACAGCAGTACCAGCAATCATCAACCCAATCATCCAACCATTCAAAGGTTTCAAATGTACTTTAAAACTCATACTTCTTCCTCTATATATATAGATGCTGAACTTATGATTCCCAAAAAATGCAATATAATTATGGTGCGTGAAAGCACTTTATCTAAAATTTTTAGTCTAGACTGTGATGGCTTTCACACACCCTACTCTGTCCTATGAACTATTACCATACTTTTCTAAATATGCCGTCACCATTTTCCCCATTAACGTACACTGCTCAACAACATCAACAGTATTTACTCCAAGTAACCTTTCCAAAATAACTCCATCTACAAAGCACATCATAAAATCAGCAAGCGCGCGGTCTTCCACTCCCAGAAACTCATAAATAACACCTTGATAACGCTCACACAAACGGCGCCAAAAATCACTATCTATATACCCCTCCGCATCTTGATGCTGGGAAAAGTCAATCATCAAATAACTACTTTTAATGTGATAATCAATATTACCCTCCAAATACTTTCCCAAAGCTTCCGCGCGCTCTTGTCGAGTCTTCAAAGTCTTCCACTCCGCAGTCGCAATAGTAATTTCATTTTGTACCATCTCGTCAACCAACTGCTCAAACAACGCTCTCTTATTAGGAAAATAGTGGTATAGAGTCCCCGTCGAAACCCCCAACTCCTCAGCAACTTTACGCATCGTGATCGACGCATACCCCTTTGTCGCAAACAAATCAAAACTCTTACTCAGCAACTCTTTGCGATACAACTCATGGTCTACTATCTTTGGCATATTCTCTTCAGAGCTTTTTATATTGAACGCTCGTTATAAAATAGTGTAACGTAAAGTATACAATAAAGTCAAGGAAAAAAGAGGGTTTATGGGTTACACGACAACATTCACAGGAAAATTTGAGTTAGACAGACCATTATATGACTTTGAGGTGCTTTACTTATTAGAGTTTGCAAAAAGTCGAAGGGTGAAGCGGAACGAAGAGTTACTTGAGGGAGTTTCAGATATAGCGCGTTCAGGAGTTGGTTTACCATTAGGGGATGAGGGGTGTTATTTTGTAAACGAGTCGCACCTTGGAGCAGAAACTTCGATAGTAGACTATAACCGTCCACCGAAGGGACAACCAGGGTTATACTGTCAGTGGCAACCAACATCAGATGGACGTGGGTTGGAATGGAACGGGCATGAGAAGTTTTATAAATATATAGAATGGTTGCAATATATAATAGTTAATTTTGTAGAGAAATGGGGCTACCAGTTGAATGGAAGAGTAACATGGCAGGGGGAAACGGGGTCAGACGGTGGGCAAATAGTGGTAGTTAACAATGAAATAGTCGAACCACTGGATGCTCCCGCGAGGTTACAATTTATTACCAGTCCCATAACAGTACCTGATAACATATGGCAAGGACTTCATGCAGTGCATCTTGCCGAATCACATGTATTAGCAAGTTGGATATCGGCTATGAACAAGTGTAACGAATTAGGTTATCCAGAAACAGCCCATTGGATAGAAGCTAACTTAATTAGTTTATACGGCGCCGGGATAAATAGGGGGTTTAAAAATGAGACAACGGCAGCAGTATTTATACCAACATGTTATCCAATGGGCGCCTAACTTACATCTACACCCTATAAGGGTGAGACTATACAAACAAAGCCTGCCTACGCAGGCTAAAAACGGTTATTTATCATTTTTATGTTTTTCAGCAACCCCTAGTTAGGGTTTGCTGAATAAAGTAGAAAAGCTGACACCACAAGATTATCAGCCCAAAGAAATATATTCAGGCGCAAGATAAGAAAGTATGATGCCTTAAAATCCTTGCATCACATCACCGTTACCAGTACATTTGATGACAATAGTAATCATGTATTGAAAACAGGGGCAGCCAACCATCTCACCACAAGATTTTAAAATTCCGTCTGAGGGGAATCTCTCGGAAGATAATCGTTGGGTAATTATGGCTTCTTTTATGCCTTGGACAGAATTTGAAGACGAATATTCTTCTTCTTTGTCTATAGAAATGGGGGCACCTGCAAAGCCATTCCGGATGGCATTAGGGGCATTAATAATTAAAGAAAAATTAGGTTTAAGTGATAGAGAAACGGTAGAGCAAATAAAGGAAAACCCTTATCTACAATACTTTATAGGGATGTCATTTTATAGTAAAAAAGCACCATTTGATGCATCAATGTTAGTTCATTTTAGGGAAAGAATTAGTGTAGAACTAGTCAACAAAGTGAATCAACAAATGGTAAAGAAGATGTTAGAAGCAGCATCTTATATTAATACTGATATTAACACTGAAAAAACAGAACTATCAGAAAAAGAAATAAGTAAGTTAACGAATCTTGGAAAATTAGTTCTGGCACAATCTAAGGTATTTAGTATCTAATCAGAACAATATTACTAAGCGCGTAACCCAGTCAAATAAAGGGTTAAGCTTTGTAAATCAAGTTTAACTTGAATAAAATAGGTTATGATTAGGTAAAACAAGTTAAGCTTGAAGGGGGAGACTAAGTATGAGTCGTCCACACCTTGCCATAGTTCATAATATGTCGCTAGTTTCTGCTCCTATAACTTTTGCAGAGAAACTAGCAGACCACGAAGCGATCTTACAGGGGTATTTAGATACTCATGTTACGCGTAACCATAGCGAGCGGACTATTGAATCAGAACGTAGGTTCTTAAAGGGTTGGTTCGAGAACTTAATAATAAAAGACGACTCACATCCATTGGGTGAAAGACAATTATTGATTTGGGAAGCAATGAGTCCAATTACAGGACGACAGAGGATTGTGGAGTTCGGTAAGGGGCTAGTAAGCACTGATTTAAAAGTGCGTACAGTACAAGCATACCTAGGGAAACTCAGACGATTATTTGAGTATGTGCTTAAATGCCCGTATATACCAAGAGAAAATACTCAGTTATTGGTAGCAAAGTATGGTCGTATTGAACAACCAGTTTTGGAGTACGACTATCCTGTACATATACTTGATTCTGATGAAGAAGGCTTTGTGCTGTCTGGAGAAAGGCTGATTGAGTTCTATGAGTTCATACGCACAACATATATTAGTGGCAATCAGAAAAAGCTACCAGTTTCAAGAGACTATACAATGATTGTGTTGGCTGGAGAAAGCGGTTTAAGAGCTTCGGAGATTTTACATTTAGATGCATTAAAACCACATCGAGATCTATTTTATCAACAAAACAGCATTCAAACGCGCTTTGGTAAAGCAGCCAAGGGTTCTGGAAAACGAGTACGTAAAACAATTTTTACGCCGTTTGCTCAGGCGACAATGCGTGTTTATGAGGAGCGGATTCGACCAAACTTTCCTTGTTCAAAGGAGAATCCAGCACTATTTTTAAGTGAGAGTGGTGAGAGAATTTCATATCAGACAATGTGGCGTAACTTGCATGTAATTGCAATTGCAGCAGTGAAGGTAGGTTTAGACCTACCACAACATTTAAGCTGGCATAGTTTGCGTAGATCATTCGCAACGAACTTTATGGAGAAGCAACCGGATAAAGTATGGATATTAATGGATTTAATGGGGCACTTAAATCCAAGCACACTACATCGCTATGTTAGGCATAGTCAGTCATACTATGAGAAAGCGATTGAAGAAATAGTAAATTCACTTTCTCATGAGACTAGTTAAGTGTAAAGGAGAAATTTTATGCCAGTTGTGTGGAAGCTAAAAAAGTGGCTAGCAGTAGAGCGGGATATCTACCGAGCTTCTGAACTACAAGCATTACTAGCTTCTAAAGCAGGAGTACAATTATCACTTCAGGCAGTTTCCGCATTAATTAATGGCAAACCAAATGCTCTAAGACTTCAAACAATTCAGGCTCTTTGTAATGCTTTAGATTGCAAGCTAAGTGACTTTTGTGAAGTCCAGCCTGACCCAGTTGAAGGGACGATTAAACGAACTAAAACTTCTTCTGTTGTTCCAGAGCGTTTATACGGTGGTAAAAAAAAAGTTTCATCGGATGAAAGTATCTTTCCCGACCCGCATGAATTTACAAATCGTGGTTGAATAACTTTCTTCAAAAGCTATCGAATGAGTAATAGTTATGGACGCACAAACACATGAAAAATACTATGTCTATTTAGCTCAATGTGCTAGTGGTGTACTTTATGTTGGTTCGACAAAGAGTGTCTCACAACGTATTGCGGCACACAATGCAGGACGTGGAGGGCGTTACACACGTATTAATCGACCATTAAAACTGCTGAGATTTTGGACTTTTAATACCAGAGCAGAGGCACGAGTCGCAGAATATCAAATGAAGCGTTTATCGCCATCAGAAAAACTTGCTGTTTTTTGTGAAGATAAAAATCATAATAAATAATCGTTCAATGAACGGTTTGATTGACTGGGAGGACTTATGGCTATATTTATTAAATTACCTCGTTACATTCTCAACCTTGAACAAATTCGTTTAATTGAGTTTGAACCTAGCCCACCAACCGTTATTATCACTTGGGCTAACGGTTATGAAGCAACTATTTTGACAGATTTTGATGCACTTGCTTTAATTGATGCAGTTGAACAATCACATCAATTAATAGACGTTTCAATGATTTTACAACCAGAAGAATTATCAGTTTGAGCCGGGTCAATGAAAAATACAGATAATTACAAACGCTTAATTACCTGCGAATTTTGCGGTCGCATGAAGTTTACTTATTTTAAAGACCGTGACATTTGTCGCCAATGCTATTGCAATCAGCCAACAAATCTTTGTTCTCGTTGCGGTGAAATGAAGCGCCAAGTTTCATTATTAGGGCTATGCCCACGATGTACAAAAATAAAAGAACGACCTATAGCAACCTGTAGTCGTTGCTCTCAAACTAAACCAATTTATAATCAAACAGATTGGTTATGTCAGACTTGTCAACAAATTGCACGTCATGCTAGTCGAAAAGCTAAACAGAATAAAATTGAATGTTCTGTTTGTGGTTTTATGAAATCCTCAGCTTTACTTGGTGAACAGATATGTCGTGCTTGTTGGAGAGAAAGACGGTATGGTTATCAACGTTGTTCACAATGTGGTCAGTTTAAAGTTTTGTATAACAAGTCTCATCAATTGTGCCAGCTGTGTAATCAAAATCGTCTAGCACGAGATTCATTACTTGCCTATCTCACAAATTTTAGTACACCATATCCATACAATAAAACTCTTTTCGACTTGATTGCTAAAAATATTAATTGGGATTGCGTTGACAATAATAAAAATCGAAGATTTCGCATCTTTGGTCGTTTTTTGCAAGCAAATGAACTGACTCAACCTTTAACTTGGTCTGCAATAGATAATGCCTTACCTAAGCTTGGAGCTACGGGTCGAACTAATCCAATGCTGATTCGCTCTTGTTTATTTGAACTTGGACATTTATTAGCATCTTTGGGTCAAATAGAAAGTCGAGAACTATATCTTTCGAGACGCCGTGCTTTAATGCCAATTCGCAATGCTCCTAAACATTTACAACAACTAATGAATGACTATGCGACTTGGCTAGAGTCAAGAAAAACTGTATTTTCTAATGTTAGAGACCACTTGGAAACACTAAGCGTCTTTTGGCTATGGAGCGCTCAACATTCTATTAACCTACCTCATGAAGTACAACCATCGCTAATCAATAATTACTTGTTAACGTTAAACTTTCAATGGCAATGCTCTTTGTGCCAAATAATTATACCATTTGACCCAAATCATCGCTTGGCACCGAAAGTTTGTAACTGTTGTGGTGCTGTTGGTTCATACGTACAAGTAAAACGTTTAGCTCAAAACACGGTACGTCAACATCGAGGGAAATTAAAAGTATTCTTTGACTGGGCTTTAATAAAT